>JAUWPC010000312.1 GCA_030611815.1 Desulfobacteraceae bacterium | reverse complement strand
TCCGCTTTGTGGAACTCCCCCAAAATCGGGAAAATTGTCAATGCTGCGGGGGCGGCGGGAATTTGGAGATGGTCGATGCTAAGCTTTCCGCTCAAATTGCAAAGCGAAAGATCGAAGAGATCCTGAGTACCAGCGCTGATGCGGTTATCACCTCGTGCCAGCAATGCGTCAGGACCATGATGACCTACGTGAGGAGGAATAAGATTTCCCTTGAGGTCCTCGATATTACCCAGCTTGTCAGGCGGGCCTGCCCGCCAGTGCCAGGCGTTGGCAGGCGGGCCTGCCCGCCAGTGCCAGGCGTTGGCAGGCGGGCTCTCAAGGAATGAAGGATGCCGACGTCTGTATTAGATGTGAGGAGGCGATCATGATCATCGGTTTACCTAAGGAGATAAAGGATAACGAGTACAGAGTGGCCGTCATACCCGGCGGCGTTCGACAGCTTGTGGATTCGGGACATGAAGTCCTGGTTCAGGCCGGCGCTGGGGAGGGAAGCGGTTTTTCTGATGAGGAGTATGGTTGGGGCGGTGGGCGTATTGTTGCAGAGAATAATGAAGTCTGGGCTGCGGATCTCGTTGTCAAGGTCAAAGAACCCCTGTCTTCTGAATATGATCTGATGCATCCCGGGCTAACCCTGTTCACATACCTTCATTTAGCAGCGGAGAAGGATCTGACCTTAGCAATGCTCGAGAACAGTGTTACCGGTGTTGCCTATGAGACTGTTGAGGAGGCCAACGGGAGTCTCCCCTTGCTTACCCCCATGAGTGAGGTGGCAGGACGTATGGCGGTCCAGGTGGGCGCCCAATACTTAGAAAAGAAAAACGGCGGCAGGGGCAAGCTCTTATCAGGGGTGCCCGGGGTTCGTCCCGCTGATGTGACCATCTTAGGGGCCGGCGTCGTGGGCACCAATGCCGCCCAGATTGCCCTCGGCATGGGAGCCAGCGTGATCGTGCTCGATATCGATGCCGAGCGCCTGCGCTATTTGGATCAGGTCCTGCATGGGCGGCTCAGCACCATGAGCGCAAATCCCTATAATATCGCCGAAGCGGTCAAGAGGGCTGACCTGCTTATCGGGGCAGTCCTGGTAAAGGGCGCAAAGGCCCCGTGCCTTGTGACCAGGGAGATGATCCGCAAGATGGAGCCGGGGAGCGTAGTTGTAGATGTGGCCGTGGACCAGGGGGGATGCTGCGAGACCATTTGTCCCACCAGTCACTCGGATCCGGTGTATGTGGTAGACGGGGTTCTCCACTATGGCGTCACCAATATGCCGGGTGCTGTCCCCCGCACCAGCACATACGCACTCTCCAACGCAACGCTCCCATATCTCATGAAACTGGCGGAGGAAGGGATTGAAGAGGCCATAAAGAATGACGCTGTCCTGGCAAAAGGCGTTAATGTCTACAAGGGGAAGGTGACCTACCAAGCAGTAGCAGATGCGCTCGACCTGGAATACACGCCTCTTTCGTCAATGCTTTGAGCTCAGGGCCTGCCAGGAAAGAACTTGAACCTCTCAGGCAGTGAATCTGGCCGGAGAGATGACTTGCGCATCGATGAGTTTGGTGTGACCATCCAGTATCAAATCAGATGCGATCTGCCCGACGGCCGAGCTAGTCTCTATGCCTGCGCCCCCTTGCCCTGAAAGCCAGAAAAATCCCTTCACAACCGGATCTTCTCCCACGACCATGGCCTGGTCCGGGGCAAATGTCCTGAGTCCGGCCCACTTGTGGGTAATGGACTTGGGCACTAATCGGGGTGTGAGCTGCTTCAACCGCTCGATGGTTTGTGCGACCACCAGTTCGTCAGGACGGGCATCACAGGGTTCCATTGCGTCTTCATCCATTGGGCTGGCCATAAGACCTGCTGATTCAGGTGAAAAGTAAAGGTCATGGCTCAAATCAGCGACCAGCGGCCATTTACTGACAGCCAGTCCCTCAGGAGCGGCAAAGGTGATGATCGTACGGCGGTGGGCCGTAAGTTGTACCGGGGAATAGCCCACGAGCCCCCTGATCTTTCCTCCCCATGCCCCAGCCGCGTTTATCACCCAGCGAGAACTGTACTCGCCTCTGCTGGTCACGACACCTCTGCATCGGCCCTGGTCGGTCTTTATGTCCCGGACCTCTTCTTTGCATCGAAGCTGTGCCCCCCGGCGCTTAGCATGCCTGAGATAGCCCCACAGCAATTCGTTCACATCTATATGGCCGTCTTCCGGGAGGAGTACGGCCCCGTCAAAATTCTCAGGAGATAGGACCGGAATCATCGACGCGGTCTCTTCCTGGGAGAGTATATCCACAACTGCACCTGACTGCCTCAAGCCTGGAATCATCTGCCGGACCTGTTCCCACAGCGCCCCCTGAAACATGATAAGGATGCCTGACCTCTGAAGCAGGGTGCTTTCTGAAAAACCGGATGGAGGGTTGCGGAGGAACCGTCCACCCAACAGCTTCAACTGAAGGAGTGACGGGACAAGGTCAAACTCCACCAGCACTGCCGCGGATCTGCCGGTCGAGTGATAGCCTGGCTGCTCTTCCCTCTCAAGAATCAAGATATCCGTCATTCCTCGCTCGGCAAGAAAATAGGCAAGAGAGGCCCCGGCGATACCGCACCCGATAATGATCATCTCAAAATTGGACTTCTTATCCATTTCGCAATATTCCCTAACACAGATCTCGTTGAGTTTTTGGGCAAGGGCATTATAACATATGAATTGGAAATCTGGCAAATGACGGAGGTCTCAAGGCTTGACTAAAAGCTGATACCTGTATATCCTCATCATTGTTTATGTAATATTGATGATCTCGTAAAAAGTCTAAGATCAAATTTTTCTTGCTTATGACCCCTTGATTTTACTGCATGTCAATTTTATTTTTTGTGACTTTTGCGCCTTTTTGCGGCTTCATCAAATATTGGGTTATCCCAAAGTCAAAAGAGGGATACACTATCATAAGTGCAGCCAGCCCGCAAATCGTGACATTGTAAACATAATCAAGCCAAACCGATAATCCTGTCTGTAATATTTGTTATTCTTCACGAGCTGAAATGATTATCATCATAGCCACAACCGGGATAATACTGGCAGGCCTGATCTATCTATTCTGCGTTCCTGTTTATTTCGAAATTGGATATAATATTGAGCAGAGAAAGCTTGAGAGCGCTTTTATAAAGCTCTATCCTTTCAGCTATCGGATTAAGCCCAAAATTGGACCAGATAAGAAATCAGATAGACAAAGTGATCAAAAGGAACAAAAGACGAAAAGAAAGAAGAGGTTTCGTATAAGTTATGTTCAATTGATAAGAGATGAATTGGGGACGCTCAGGCAGGTAGCCTCCAACTCAGTTAAATTCATCCAGGGAATTGTCATTTCTCCCGATTACTATCTGAATGTCAGCTTAACCGGCGGTTTCAAAGAGCCCCATATAACGGGATGGTTCTATGGTAGTGTATGCGCAATACAGCCGATGTTAGGCAAATCTATAAGGCTTTTCTATGTACCTGACTTTACCAAAGAATCCTTAAATGGCAAGGTAAGAGGCCGTCTGGCCGTGCGTCTGTATAGCATTATAAGAGAGGTGTTGATGTTTCTCTGGAGATTGCCGAAGTTGAGGTTATTGAGAATATACTTCAAGTCAAGAAAAGGAGGTAAGTATGGAGAATCAACTGACTGAACTGATAGGCACAATAATGGGTGAACTTAAAGAGATTTCCAGAACCGAGGCCATAATTGGTGAACCGGTACGCTTAGGTGAAAAGATGATCGTACCGGTAACCAAGCTGTCCCTGGGGTTTGCGGTCGGCGGTGGCGAGGGAAAGGCCCCGGAGAAGGGTAGTAGTTTCGGTGGGGCCGGTGGCGGCGGCGCCAAGGTTGAACCGGTGGGATTTATCGTTATTCAAGAGGATGATGTATCGTTCCTGCCCACCAAACCGGGTAAGTTTGAAGGTTTGATTGATGCCATCCCCGCTGTCATCAATAAGGTAAAGGATATTATCCCTGCCAAAAACAAGGCAAAAGACAAAAGCG
>JAUWPC010000339.1 GCA_030611815.1 Desulfobacteraceae bacterium | reverse complement strand
GCATTCAAGTAATTCACGGCCCTTGCCGCATCCATGGCTGCGTTTCCCATGGTCTCCCTCATTTTGGCCGATAGCGCGGGAGATGGCGATTCTTCGATGAGCTTCTGAAATCGTCTTTGAATAGTGCACTCCCGCTCGCCTAAATGAACAACCTTGCCGGAGCTGTCCGCTAAGATCTGGAATTCTATATGTCTCGGATCTACAATAAATTTTTCAATATAGAGTTCATCTTTTCCGAATGAGACACGAGCCTCCATCTTTGCCACAGGGAATTCTTCAAGGAGCATATCTTTATCCTCGCAAATCCTGATGCCCCGCCCCCCGCCTCCCCCTGAAGCCTTGACCATAACGGGATAACCGATCTCCTTGGACAGTCCAACTGCTTCCTCCACGTCGGTTACCCCTCCGGAACTGCTCGGAATAACAGGGATACCCGCTTCCCTCATGATGTTCTTGGCCGTGATCTTGTCACCTGCCAATTGCAGGTTTTGAGGTGTGGGGCCGATAAAGACCAGACCAGAGTCTTCACACGCCCTGGCAAATTCCTCGCTTTCCGCCAAGTATCCGTATCCGGGATGAACAGCATCGGCTCCTGTCTCCCTTGCGGCCTTCAGGATACTCCCTATATTCAGGTAACTTTTTGCGCTGATTGGCGGGCCTATGCATATGCTTTCATCAGCAAGGGTGAGATGAAGAGATGCCTCATCCGCCTCTGAATAGACCGCGACTGTCTTGATCTCAAGTTCCCTGCAGGCCCGAATAACCCGGTGTGCAATTTCACCCCTGTTTGCAACGAGTATTTTTGAGAACATAATCTAACCTTATGGTAACCGTTCACAGGTTCAAAGGTTCAAGGTTCAGGGTTGACCAAAAACCTAAGCCGATACAACGCTGAATCCCTTAACGCCTACGCCTTCTCTATAACAAACATAAGATCATTATCTTTCAGAGGGGTTTCATGCTCGGCAATTATCTCTACGACCTTGCCGTTGGCCGGGGACTTGACCTTCTGGAATACCTTCATTGTCTCCAATAATGCCAGCACCTGTTTCTTCTTGACCGTATCCCCCACTGCCACATATGGTGGCTGGTCTGGAGACGGCCTCGTGTAAAACACGCCGGACATGGGGGCTCTCACCTCAATCCTTTTAGCGCTATCGTCGGATGCGTTCATCTTGTCCTTTTTCTCCTCTTCTTATTGTCAATCGTGTGTAATGTGGATCCAGCATGAATCACTCACGCAGGCCGAGAATCTCGCGGGCTTCAGCCGGGCCCGCAATCTCCCGTCCCACTTCACGAACTATATCTGCTAAGGCCTCCACAAGCTCTCCGTTGTCTTTGGCCTTTTCACCGTTAGGCAGATAGAAAGTGTCCTCAAGACCGGTCCTTACGTTCCCTCCCAATTCCACGCACTTGCGGTGAAGGTCCCATATTTCTTTCCGTCCCACGGCGATAACCTGATAATGGGTCCCCTCAATCATCTCTTCGACAAGGAGCGGAAGCCACTCGGGTTTAGCAGGCATGCCACTTGCCACACCCATCACGCAGGAGATATGGGGGTCTCCTTCAAACATCCCGTTCCGCTTGAAAAGACCGACACTCCGCACAATCCCAGAGTCAAAACACTCAAACTCGGGGACCACCCCATTTGCCGTCATGACATCAAGGAACTGTTTGACCTTTTCAACGGGGTTGTCAAAAAGCACAGGTGGCCAGGCCCATGCGCCGCTGCTCCTGAGTTTAAGGTAGTTGAGCGAGCCGGCATTGCAGGCGGCCATTTCAGGTTTGAATTTCTCAAGGCAGGCCACGGGACCGGAGATGTCAGGACCCATTACGCCTGTACTCATGCATATGATGATTTCCGGCACACGGTCCTTTATGGCCCCAAGGATATCCCCCACCGTATCAAGATCCCAAGTGGGCAGGTGCCCCATCCCTTCCCCCTGGTTTCTGAAATGACAATGCACAATAGTCGCGCCGGCATTAAATGCCTGTTCCGCATGGTCTGCCATCTCCTCAGGCGTCACAGGCACATTGTGGACCGCCGGATCAGTAAGCAACCCGGTCAGGGCACAGGTTATAACGGTCTTTGCACTCATCTTATCCCCCTTTGGATTGTTGATTTATGATTGATGATTGTTGATTGAAAAAGCCATTTGGATTGACTATTTCCGGAAAATTGCCTAAAATGAGTCATAGTTGATGTTTGTTTTTTATTCGATGTCGGAGTCTTCGCTTACCTGGACGTTCATTTTTTCTCGATCTCCGACCTCTGTCCCTTCTATCCAACCATCCTTCAATCGACAATCATCAATCCCTAAATCGGTGGCGTGCCATGATTTTTTGCCCTTTTGGGGAGTTCTTCTTCCTTGTTCTCCGTGATTTCCAGGGCCTCGATGATCTTTTTGCGTGTATCTTTGGGCAGGATAATTTCATCTATAATCTGGGCGGTCCATGTGCGACCCGCTTCAAAGACATCCACCTTTTCCCTGGACCTCCCGAGATAGGCTTCGTAGGCGTCTTCCTCGACCCCCTTTCCGTACACCTTCCGGTAATCTAATTGAGAGGCCTCAACCGCAAACCGGGCTATGGGCCAGGCATAGACAAGATCGGCGCCCATGCTCTTGAGTCCTCCCATAATCATGCTCCCTGCGTCGGCATAGGCCTCCCGCAGGACCACGCTTATCTTGGGTATCGTAGCGGTGGCGTAGACGTCGGCTATCTTGCCCACATGTCTGATCAGACCCCGTGCCTCATCCGACTCCCCGGGCACCACAGGGGGAGTATCCACCAGGTTCACCAAGGGGATATTATAGGCGTCAAGGGCCTGAAGAAAGCGATAGTATTTGTCACAGGAATCCGGGTTCAGGATGCTGCCCGGATAGAGGGGATTATTGGCCACCAGTCCCACGACCTGGCCGTTAAACCGGCAAAAACAGGTGATCAGATTCTTGGCGTACTCATCCTTGATCTCAAAGTAATTTCCGTCGTCCACTATATGCCCTATGACATCGTGCATATCGTAGGTCTTGTCATATTCGTCGGGAACAAGATCGGCCAAGGCCTCCACTTCCCGTTCAGGATCATCGGTCTGGTCCCGGCGGGGAGGTGCTTCCTTGAAACTCTGGGGGAGGTAGCTGAGCAGTTGTTTGCATTGATTGATTGATTCCTCGTCAGTGTCCCCCACAAGGTCACAGCTTCCACTGAACTGCATGTGGTAATCGGCGCCCCCAACGTTCTCGTCTATGACTTCGGATGTGGCAGCCTGGGTCTGTCGGGGGCCTCCCAGCCACATGTTGCCTGAGTTCCTGCTCATGATCAGGAAGTCGCAAAGGGCAGGAATATAAGCCCCTCCGGCAATACAGGGGCCCATAAGCACGGTTATCTGGGGAATAACGCCGGAATACATGGACTGCAGCCTGAACTGCCAGTCTATGCCGGCCATGGGCACGTCCCTGTACCCGAGCCTGCCTCCTGAGGAATCCAGAAGAATCACATAGGGGATCCTCCACATGGCGGCCATTTCGATAG
>JAUWPC010000322.1 GCA_030611815.1 Desulfobacteraceae bacterium | reverse complement strand
CTTTTAGCGCCTACCCTCACTGTCTACAGAGACGTTGACGAACTACACGGATGGTATTTCGATCTCGGGATATCCCATTCCTTTGCCCTGCCATATGAGATAAGCCTGGATCTGGCTGGGTCTATAGGATTTGAGTACTCTGACAGCAATGACATTGTTGATTACGACAATTATCTAAATCCCACTAACAGTAAATTCAGGAATTTCCAAAATGGACTGGTCTCCGTAGGCCTGGCCATCCCTTTCTGGAAGTATTTTACCGCCGTTCCCATGATCGCCTATTCGTTTCCCCTGGGCAATGCGGCGGACAATATGCTCAAGGCAACCAGCCTGAGTAACGACGCAGCTCACTTCTTCGGCGGGGTTACTCTCTCCATGGCATTCTAATGCCTTCCTACAACCCCGATATGCCCTTCCTGGCGCCAGCCGTTACTCAACGCCAGGAAGGGCTTTATCAAATTGAATGATGTCCGTCCCCCAAATCCTCCCAGCGATCAAAAGCCCTGAGTTGACACCATATCCCGTTTCAGCTATTTTCTCAGGTCTTGATCTGGAATCGCCAGATAAGCGCAGACTTCGAAAGGAATCTATCATGTCAGATGCACCCATTCTGTTTAAAACCAAAGGCAATATTGCTCAGATTACCCTCAACCGTCCGGACAACCGGAACAGCATGGATGATGAGACCATGCCGGCCTTCAACGAGGCCGTCAGCCGGGCAAAGGAAGATAAGGACCTCCGATGTTTGATCATCACCGGCAGCGGCAACAGCTTCTGCTCCGGTGCCGACTTTAAAAGCGGTCTTTTTGACAGCAGGGATCGGCTGCCGCATCAGATACTCATGGATGCATATGGGCCGTTTCTTGCCTTGGATAAACTTGAAATGCCGATCATCGCCGCGATGAATGGCCATGCTGTGGGCGGCGGGTTCGGGCTCGCACTCATGTGCGACATCCGTATCGCCAACCAGCATTCAAAATATGGTGCCAACTTTGCCCGGCTCGGTCTTCATGCCGGAATGGCCGTATCCTATCTGCTCCCCATCATTGTTGGGCTGCCCCGGGCCAATGAACTCCTCTTTACCGGTCGTTTGATAACCGGGAAAGATGCCGCTGAAATAGGGCTGGCAAACTATGCTTTGGAAGGGGATCAGGTCCTTGAAAAGGCCTGGGAACTGGCAGAGGAGATAGCCACATCCGCTCCCGTGGCCGTCAAAATGATCAAACAGGCCATCTACCGTGGCATCCGGTGGGATCCCCGCAGCGCCGCAGAGATTGATTCCCTTTACCAGTCACGCACCTTTGAAATGGAGGATGCAAAGGAAGGTATCAGCGCACTCCTTGAAAGCCGAAAACCAGTCTTCAAGGGGCGGTGAAGCAACATCCCTGGCTTTTTGAATCCCCTGCCTCATAACCGGCGCTGCAATCACCTTTCACACTGATAACCGTGGCTACGACTTTGTACCCAATTCCCGGATCTTTTGCCATTGCTGCCTCCTTTGTCATGGTTGTTTGATAGTTTTGTTAGCACCTATTGGGTCAAGGCTCAGTAAGGGTAATACCAGGGACCCCAGGGACCCCAGGGACCCCGCATCCCCCATGGGCCGATGGGATACCATGGATAGGGGTCATAGGTTCTTGGTTTTTCTGTCTCCCAGAGATGAATATCCCTGATGAGGAGATAAGGGTAGAGGTAATCGATCTCGCCTAATTTCATTATTTTTGCACCCTTGACTATGCCGGCAATGGTTACCTCCCGGCCCTTGCGGTAAATCTCCCTGTCAAGAAATCCGCCATATTGTGCCAAAAACCGCCCCCCTGAAACATCCAAATCTATCGGCCTATCCTCACGATCCATCTCGGTTTGATAGATTTCCAAGAGAGTTACGTCCTCCTTGTACTTCACCCTTACAATCACCCCGCCCAAAAGGACCATCTCCCCTTGATAAGATTGGGGGCTTTTCCGCAGTTCAGCAAAGCCAACGTTCCTGTTGACCTCTTTGAGGACGTCTTTTGAGATTACATGGGCACACCCTGTGCAAAGGATGGCAGCCATGATAATAACCACAATCATCTTCACCATAAACCCTTTCCTGATCTTCAAAAACCGGTCCCTACTCCTATGCCGAAAATCACCTTCGGTTCTGTATCCAGTGACTTTTCCACAGGCCAGAGATAAAGCTCTCGTTTGCCAATGATCGGATAGGCATACTCGATCTCATCCAGGGTGCGCACCTCTTTTCCCGCAACCCTCCCCACAACAGTGATCTCCCTTCCCTGGCGATAGATGGCCGGATCTAAGAATCCGGGCACTGAAATAATAAACCTCCCCTTTGATCTATTCTCTCCGCTCGGCTTCATTTTTGAATCGAGCGAACGTTGCAGCATAATAATCAACGTTTTTTCAGGGAGGTTTTCCGTTTTAATAATATTGCCACCGAGAAGCACAGTCTTCCCATGAAAGGCGGCCGGGTCTGTTAATAAGCTTTCAAACAAAATGCCTTGATCCACCTCTTTCGTTATTTCGGGAGAGATTGCTGTTGCACAGGCAGCGAACCACAACAGGTTTAGTAGTGCCGTCCACACCAAGAGTCTCTTATGGCCTGAAGATTTCATGCCCCATCCCCATTTACCCCCTGAAAAGGGGGCAAAACCTCTTTAGTAATTACCCTGGCATATTGCAAATATACCTTATTATATTACAATGTTAAAATGGATAGGTAAAGATATTGTGTTTCAATGTCTGTAATTTCAGGCGCTGCATCCCACATGTAAGGCTGCATTGACGTGGAGCCTTAATTTATCTCCCGCCCGGATTGCCGCCAGCATGGCACATGCAACCATCTGCCTTTCCGGTAACGTAAGGACAGTTCGGAAATTTTGCGGTGGGTGACTCTTTTAAACGTCAATTGTGGCGATTTTCACACACATGCTTTCGGTAAAATTGGTTGGTAGTTTGGCTAAGTATCTGGATTTAAACAGATGTTTTCAGAGCAGCACCTTTGCACGATTCTTGCAGTTTTCTAAGGCCAGCTTAAACATCAATCGTATGTCCAAAGGATGGAGAGGACTGATTTGAACCAGCTCACCCAAATTTTGATAGACCGATTAGAGAAGAAGGGGATGGGGTCAGGAGAGATTTTCGGCTTCATTAGAGACCTCACAAACGCCCTCCTTGTTAACCCTCATTCGAACCATTTACATTTGAACGAGCAGCTGCACTTGTTGGGGTGGGACGATTTAGAATTGGATTATCGTACACTCGAGATTGCTACAGCATGTTTTGAAAGGGAGCAATTTGAACGGCTTTTTCACATTTCCATGTCTGAAGGGTCAAATACGGGTAATTAGTGTCCGAACGAAAACTAGGATTTTTTGTTCAGATCAAGGAAGACGATCAGGCACTCAGATGACTGAGTGCCTGATGAGTCTGACGCAGATATGGGCGAAAAAGACAGTTTTCGTTCAGACACTAATTATGATACTACGGCAAAAAATGCTTAGTGCGCCCCGGTTATTGGGTCTGCCCGCTTAGGCGGGAGTTGAGGCCTTGAGATACATTGATCAAAAATTAGTTTTCCCTCTTTTGCGAAACGAAAACGCTAAAGGACCTCTGATGTTTTACCGATATTTTAATTAAAGGAAAAAGAAACTTCCTACGAACCGAGTCCCAGATTTTGACAAACTGTTATGGACAAACCACGAACCATATATGAAGTCCTGGATATTATGCGAGACGACCAACGACGTTTTGATAAGATGGTTGCTGACTTAAGAACCCAGGGAACCGGCTTGCCGCAGACGAAATACGA
>JAUWPC010000096.1 GCA_030611815.1 Desulfobacteraceae bacterium | reverse complement strand
ATTTGGAGGCTTGTTTACAACCCAGGATACCATGGTGTATTCCACCAAAAGCCCTTTTGATTTTGATGCTGGTGGAAAGGGCGCAGATCTGTTGAGGATGAAGATATTCTCAGAACGATATCTCTTTAAGATAGATATGGTCTCTTCAAGGTGTATATTTATACCGAATGAGTATGACATCTGCCCCGGAAAGATCAGCAAATGCTCATCCTGCAGGACCAGGGATGACTGTTATAACTCCGGCGGCACGACTTTTTCTCTCCTTTTCCCAATAAAGGCTCCCTAACCCGGCGAAGCCGGAACCAAATTGAATACTGACTATTGAATATTGACTATTTGTGGTATCGCTTCGCTCTGTCTTTTCTATTAAAATCGATAGGATTCCTTAAATATTCAATCTTGCTATTGCGTAAATCATGTGCAACATGATGTGATTTGAATAAATTAGGTACCAATAGAGATTTTAGCCCCGCTGTTGAGGAATGCTCATCAGGAGACGCTCTTCCGGCGTCCGGGAGTTCATGAGTTGGTGGGTCCCTTGGCAGAACATTCATTCAAGGCCCGGAGAATCTCTGCCCTGTTACACCCTCGGCCCACAAAGGCGAGGGCAGTAGCATGCTGGTTGTCAACCGGCTCTATTCGGTAACGACCACCCGTAAAATCGAGAAAGGCCGAGGCGTCAGTGAATCGGACCCATCCCTTTAAACGAAAAAGCGTTGGGGGCAAAGACTCAAGGAAATCGACCAGCTTTTTTCTATTTAGCGGGGCTTGATCTTTAAAAGAAAAGGACTGAAAGCCACCCTTTTCATGATGAGGGCTGTCGTGATCACCATGCCGCTCTGTGGCGTGAGGATGCCGCTTCTCATCACCATAGTATGTATCAAACAGGAGGGAGGGTTCTACAGCGCAATACCGGGCGGTAACCAGAATGCTCCCCGGATTCATCTCTCGAAGCAAGGCGTGGATCCCCTCAAGGGTATTGGCTTCCACTTGATCCGCTTTGTTCAGGATGAGAATGTCTGCAAAGCGGATCTGGTTGTCATAAAAAGAAGCAAGGACCTTTCTGGCCTCAAAGAAGCCTGCGTCCACCACTGTGATCAAGCCTCCGAGACGTATGAATTCGCTCTGGGGCAGTTCAAAAAGTATATCAAGGATTTCCCCTGGCTGTGCCACACCGGTCGCCTCTACCACCAAAAAATTCGGGCGAACCCTCTCATATATTTCCTGGACTGCGTTGAAAAAACCGGTCCTGATCGTACAGCAAATGCATCCCCCTGCCAGTTCTATCATGTCCACGTTCTGGCCGGAAAGGAGTTCCCCATCAACACCCAGCTCGCCCACCTCGTTTACAATAACCGCTACCTTTCCTATTTTCCCGGTCCGGGATGATAATAGATGATTTATGAGAGTGGTCTTCCCTGCGCCAAGGAAACCTGAAACAAGGAGAACATTCATCATTCGCGGCTTTTTCAAATTATCACCCCTTCCTCTCCATAGACCCTGCTAAGTGGTTGAGTGGTTGGCATCTAAAGTCTCGGCCATTAGATTATTTTCTTACTCTTAATCATAATCTCACTCATAATCGAATATCCCTAAAACATATTGTAAAAGAGTATGATTATGAACTTTAAAAAGTGCTCTCGAATAATTGCATCAAGTGGCCGTAGTTAGATCTCCCCTAATATGAGGCTTGTTCTAAAAAAATTTATCTGCTATCACTTTTAGGACAAAGCCTGCTGATCGTCAATGGAAAATAGGTGAGGGGGTGGACGCTTAACCCTTCAACACCGGAACCTGTAAACGCCTACGGGCTTATTATGGAGGAAAAGATGCGAGTCATCACCGAGAAGAATGGGGGTGTTACAACTGTTATCATAAATCGTCCCGGGGTGAGAAATGCAGTGGATCGCCCTACAGCCGAGGAATTGGCTGAGGCCTTCAGGGCCTTCGAGTCTGACGACGAGGCGCATGCAGCGGTCCTTACCGGGACAGGGGGATTCTTTTGCGCGGGTGCGGACCTTAAAGGTTTTACACAAGGCCGGGCTAACCGGCTGGCTGAAGATGGCGATGGGCCGATGGGGCCATCACGGATGCGGATGGAAAAGCCGGTAATTGCGGCTGTAGAAGGTTATGCCGTGGCAGGGGGCCTTGAGCTTGCCCTCTGGTGCGATATGCGTGTTGTGGGCCGTAACGCGGTTTTTGGGGTGTTTTGCCGACGCTGGGGAGTACCCTTGATAGACGGAGGGACAGTCCGCCTGCCGCGATTGATCGGGCTCTCCCACGCCCTGGATATGATCCTCACCGGCCGACCGGTTGAGGCAGAGGAAGCGCTCGGCATGGGATTAGCCAACCGGGTTGTGGAGCCCGGGACTGCCAGGGCAGAGGCAGAGGCCCTGGCTCAACAGATCATTCGATTTCCACAGCAATGTCTCCTGAGCGATAGACGATCGGCCTATGAGCAATTCGATTTTTCCTTTACCGAGGCCATGAAAAACGAATTCCTCCTCGGGCTCAAGACCATTGAAAGCGGTGAGACATTGGACGGGGCGACCCGCTTTACAAGAGGGGAGGGGCGTCACGGCTCATTCGGGAGCCAGTGAAAACTTCTATAGGAGGCCTTCAAGCTCTTCTTTTGAAACCTCGAAGGTCTTGTCGTACTCCGTCCAGAACTTCTTGTCTTTGTTCTTCCAGCCGTAGCCGAATCGGTTATCAAAATAGGAGCCCAAACGGGAGAACCAGTTCCCTGGCCTTTCAATTCCCCTTTCTTTGGCTAAGAACACCTCTTTCAGAAATATGTCGATATCGCTGATCTTGTCTTTGGGGATATAGGATTTGGCGCCAATTTTGATTGAACCCACCAGGTTGTCAGGGTTTAAGCCGTGGGCTGTAAGCATCAGTGCGGGAATCTTTTTTTCGGTTGCAATTTCTAATAAATCAAATCCCCTAACCCCCATAATGTCCAAAATAGCGGCATCATAGGTTTCGGTTTCTAAGAGTTCCTTGGCCGATTCAAAGGATGTCGCGGTTACAATATCGCACTCAGTGAGGATCTCCACCAAGGTATCCAGGATGTCCGGTTCGTCGTCTACCGCAAGAATTTTTTTCCCTTTTAGGATATCATTTTCAGCCATGATCGCTAATTCTCCCTGCCTAAAGTGTTTTGTAATCGGAAAGGTTCCATGCTCACATAGGAAATGGTTCAGGATGTTAAAATAGAATGATTCTTCATACGGAAAAACAAAATTGTCATCATATTATAAGAGCATCATTGCATAGTCAAGCTTGAACTCACAGACATTACTGAACATATCTTCCTGTTCAATAAAATCTGGACTTTATGACAGACAATTGGCCATTTCCTAAAAAAAATATTTGACAACATGAGACCGCTGATCTATAAATCCTCGACGAGAGACCGACCGGTCTGGTCTTTGATGAAAAGGGGAACAGAAAAGCTTTTATGGACCTTAAAGAAACAATAATCGCCGAATCCCTAAAACTCTTTTCCCTAAAAGGATTCTTGAGTACTTCCATTCAAGACATAATGGAGACAGCCCACACGTCCAAGGGGGGGCTTTACAACCATTTCAAGAGCAAAGAGGACCTCTTATCTGCAGTTCTGGAAGAGGCGCGGAAAATTTGGCGTGAAAATAATCTTGCCGGCCTGGATGAAATACAAAATCCTATTGAGAAACTCAAAATGCTGCTGGAGAATTACAGGGATCGATACCTGAAAGACACAACGAAACTACCCGGTGGCTGTATTTTTGTTACCCTTTCCGTGGAATTAGATGATCAACGGCCACATCTTACCCAAGAGATCAACAGGGGATTTGCAGGTCTAAAGGGAATGATCAAGAATTTCCTGGATCAAGGAAAGAGTGCCGGAGATCTGAGAAACGACGTGGACACAAAGGCGGTCACAGAGATGATTTTTTCAATAATCTTGGGGGCAGCCGTTATCTATGGTGTGGAGAAGGGCTCTTCAGGCGCAGACAATTCGATCAATGCCGTGATCGGGTATATTGAAGGGCTTGTTGTCTAATTTAAGATTTACAAACATTCTAATACGAAGGAGAAAAAAATGGCTTTAATGACACCGGAACAATTTGAAGAGAGTTTGAAATCACTAAAACCCAGGGTCTTTATGAACGGAAAAAAGGTGGAAAACATCCTTGAAAACAGGAACACTAGGACCGTCGTGGAGGCCAACAAGGCCAGCTACAAGTGGGCCCTGGATCCAGAATATAAAGATATTATGTCCTGCTATTCCCCGCTTATCGACGATGTGGTAAACCGGTATACCCATGTCAGCGCCAGCACTGAGGATCTGGAGAAAAAGGCTGAGGCAGGCACCTTTACAGCAGAGAGGTTGGGGACCTGCATATACCGTTGTGTCGGGTATGACGCTTTTCATTCCTTAGCAGCCACTACGTGGGAGATGGACAGGGATTTAGGGACAGAGTATCATCCCAGGTTTCTGGAATACCTGAAGATGGTGCAGAAAAAGGACCTTTCCGTGGCCGGTGCCCTGACCGAGCCGAGGGGAAGCCGAAACAAAAAGACCTTAGACTGGAAGGATCCCTACCTGTCTCTGAAAATAGTTGATAAAAACGATGACGGTATTGTCGTGCGGGGGGCCAAGATCAATATCAGCGGGGCATTTGCCAGCCATGAGTTAGTGGTGTTACCCCAGGCCGCCCATTTCAAGGGCGAAGAAGATTATGCCGTTGGATTTGCGACGCCGACCGACGCCAAAGGTATTACTTACGTATGTCAGTATTCTCCATACTCGGCAGAAAGGGATCTTGCCGACGATCTGGAGGAACTGGGAAATCCGGTGTTCGGGCAGCGCGAGACATCTATGGTAATCTTTGACGACGTTTTCGTCCCCTGGGACAGGGTTTTTCATTGTGGCGAATATAAGTATTCCATTAAATTTGTGACCCGTTTTGCCAAGACCCATCGCATGACCTGCGGCGGAACCTGCAAGGTTGGCTTTATGAACCAGATCATTGGGGCCTCAAAACTGATCCAGGAATATAAAGGCCTTGAAAAAACCACCCATATAAATGATCAATTGATGGAGATGGTTGTCCTGAGAGAGACAGGAAGGGCCTGTGGCATGGCCGCCGCAACCAAAGGAGCGGAAGAACCCGAGGGCTCCGGTGTGTTTTTGCCTGACGAAATGATGGGGAATGTTTCGAAACTAAATATCTGCAATGCCTTCTGGCGGGTAATGGCCCTGGCTGGTGATATCGGAGGGGGTCTCATCGTAACCATGCCTTCCATGAAAGAGCTGCAGAATCCTGAGGTAAAAGATTACGTTGAGGAGTTCTACAGCTTTGGTTCAGATGAGCCAACGGAAAACATCATGAAGGTTCATAAACTGCTGCAGCACTGGACGGCCGGTCAGCATGGCGTGGCCACATGGCACGGCGCAGGACCGGTCATGGCCCAGAAGATAATGCTACAAAGGGTCATTGATTACGAGCATGACAAGGATATTGTCAAGCAGACCCTGAACATCAAAGACAAGAAAAAGGAAGAAAAGACCAGTAATTAAGCTGTCTCGGTGGATTTTGCCGGTCCTGTAATTTGCCTGAAACTATAGGCAGTCGTGATTACAGGGTGGGCATTATCCACCAGGAATCAAATTGCCATCCTCATGGAAAGTGGCTTGTTCTTGTTGGTACTGGAAGGTAAGCTTATTTGAGTGCCTAAAGTTTGAAGTGCCTATTTATCCCGCTTGCAGCGGGGAAGTTAAGGAACTTCGCGACTTTTTTGTAGGGACTGGTTTTCCTAAGGCCTGCCCGCCATTGCCGACCTTTTGGGATATGCCCGCTTCCGTACATGACAGGCGAGGCAGGCGGGCCTGCGCGATAAACGAGAACTTTATACAATTTGAGAATGTTAAGTTTTTATCTTTCACGTCAAGAGGAAGAAGGAGAGTTTGTAATGGAGACATACACCGGAAAACAGCGTGTTTCCGCGGCCTTTAAGAAGACCTTTACGGATCAGGACCCGGCCGTCGATCGGGTCCCAGCATACCCCTTTATGGGTCAGTGCAATCCCCAGCTCATAGGCGCATCCATAAGGGAATTTTTGCTGGACCCAAAGGTATTTGTGAAGGCACAGGTGGCTGCTTATGAACGTTACAAACCGGATATTCTCCTCATGCAGTGGGACCTGCTCATGGATGTGGAGGCCTTGGGTAATGAACTGAAATTTCCTGAAGACAGCATGTGTATTTCAAGCAAGCTCGCCCTCGAAGAAAAAGGTAAATTAGGCAGTCTCCAGCTTGCTGATCCCACAAAAGACGGGCGTATTCCCGGCTATCTTGAGGCCTTAGTAGAGGCAAGAGAAATACTCCCTGATACCGCTGTATCTCCTGTTATTGCAGGTCCCTGGACTATTGCCATAGGCCTGAGAGACGCCAATCATTTACTCAGGGATGCCATGAAGGATCCTGATTATGTCCATGAGCTGATGAGGTTTTGCACCCAGCAGGCTATCAGGTTCGGGGATGCCCTTGTTGATCTCAACATAGGCCCCAACTATTCAGAGGCCCCTGCTTCATGCAGCCTCATCTCTCCCAGGATATACCGCAAACTCATTTTCCCTTACCACAAAGAGGTCGTAGACCACTTTAAGAAAAAAAAGGTCGGCGTTGGACTTCACATCTGTGGCTTTACAGATCCGATTTTAGAAGATATGGTGAATACGGGAGTAACCAATATCAGCGTTGACGCACCTACTGATTTGGCCAAGGCCGCGGCGGCAGCGAGGGGGAAGGCGGTGCTGATAGGCAACGTGGATACCAATCTCTTCTTTTACGGCACTAAGGAGGATATGAGACAGGCCATGAAAACCTGTCTTGACGCGGCCCCCCGGGATAGCGGGTATATCTTAGCGTCGGGTTGTGAGGTCCCGGGCATTGCCCCGCCGGAAAAGATTGACTGGTTCATGGAATTAGCAAACGAGCTGGGCAGATAAAATTAATAGTTCTTTGCCTGGTCCCTCATCATTCTAAACTGAATTTCCATAGCAATCAACGGGCTTCCTTTTCAGCAGGTGCCCCAACCATCGATTGTTCAAGCAGTTCTCCTATCAATCGCTCTCTCAACCTTTCCAATGTACCATTTTCCTGCATTTCCTTGAAAACCCGATTGATTTTTGGAACCAGGGCCTCATGTTTTTCGTGAAGATAATGATAGACTGGTTCTCGGCGGCTGCCTTCCCTTCGCTCGATTCTACCAAGGCTCTTTTGCCAGGCATCTCAACAATTACAATGGGAATACCCAAACGTTTATAAGCTAACTTCAATATCTCCGCGCCTACCATCTGATCAGGCGTGTTGATAATCCTAACAAATCTAAGAGACTCTTGAGAATAAGTAGTTGAACAAAAAAAGAAGAAAAAGACTACCAACAGAGCAACTTTTTTCATATTTGTTTCCTCTATATTCCTGTAAATCTGGACAGTAGTTTTGGGAATTCCCGAACACCCCCAATGGGAAAAGTAACGCTTGGATTCTATATGGGCTCAACAAAAAATAATCCCGCCAAGGCGGGACAGAATTGGCGCCCAGATTCATGTTAGATTCGGAGTCTTCGCTTACCTGTGGTTTGAGATCGGACCAAGATGACGTGAAGACGGGATGTCCCGCTTCAGCGGGATAAAGTTATTTTTTGTTGAGCCCTATTGTCATAATCGTTCATGTGAGTCAACGTGCCGGTATCTTTCGGGTGCAATATTCATTTGCCTGGTACATTTCCGAGATATAGATCTTGAGGAGGAGCGCGGCCATTTACGGTAAGCTCGCTGTTCCATAATCATTGATAGATATAACAATGCGGGATTATTCTCAGTGTAGAGAAGCTACCTGGAATAAAAGTCTTGCAGATTAGTTAGCATACAAAATAATCTTGGTAGAATGTGGATTCAAGTTTATATGCATGTTATCAAGAATAATCTTAGGGTTCAAGTAATGACGTAATCTTTACTCTTGTACCGATCCTTTGGACATCATATCCTGTCTGACCAAAAGGAAGATCTCAATCGTGCCGGAAGAGGTACTCTCTAATGCCGTTTTGATAGAGGAAAGATTTTACCGGCGTAAACAGGGACAGGAGTTCCAGCACTTCACGATTGCTGCGAACGTGCAGGGGAAGATCCATATCCGGCTTGGGGTTTATGTTCAGTCGATAGCCATCCTTTACAACAAAGGAGCATGCGACCGTTCCAACCACGCTTTTCCCTGTAAGGGATGCTAATAGCATTCCTCCCGGCTTAACTATGTCATGACACAATTGCGCTAACCTGCCGACCTCCCCGTCGTCCAAATGGTCAAGCAGATTCCACAACAAAATACCGTGAAAGCTCTGGGGAGGATAGTCCAGGTGTTTCCAAAACTGATTTGGAGGCAGGACCTCACGCGGGTCTCGGCTTAAGTGAAAGAACATATCGCAGATATAAAGCCTTTTCACTCGCTGGGCAAAAAACGTGATGTTGTCACCGCAGACCGACCCCACGTCCAGAACGTGGCTTTCCCGGACTTGCTCAAGACCTTCCAAAAAAAGGCGAAGAGCGTTACTGGTATAGTCAGGAAGATGCGGTTCGGGCCGGGAATTGTCCAACAAGTGTTGAAACGTGCTTCCCAAAGATCACTTCGCCTTATCTGCTTCAGTAGCCAGGATAGCCGGTTCCTGGCTCGTATCGGAGGCAGCTTTGTCGCCCAATTTGACAGCGCGGATGTTTTTCTTCTGTGACTCTTTCTCCAGTTCGATCACCGCTTTGAGATACGCCCCGTCTTCTACCGAAACGCTCTTGGCGTGGATCTCACCGTTAAAGTCGGCCTCCTTAGTGATCGAGACCTTGGCAAGCGCATTAACGTTACCAATTACACGGCCTCTGATTGTCACGTTTTCGGCCTGGATGTCAGCTTCTACCTGGCCATTGAGCCCCACGGTAAGATGATGTCCTGTCAACTCTATACTGCCCTTCACTGCGCCCTCAATGAGCAAATCTTCTTTGCCCCGGACGGTACCCTCTATGGTGATTTGCTTCCCTATGACTGTCTTTTCTTCCGAATAAACAGCTCTGGCAGGGCTGATGACAGGTTCGGTGTCCGTTTCATTGGTTTTACTCTTTTTCAGCATTTTTACCCCCCTTTCTCCAAATTGTGAAACCATAGATCTTTGACAAGCCCTTTTAATTTTCATCAAAGCTGGGATTTGGTTCCAAACCTTTTGAATACATTTCCATTGCCTTTATCAAATCCACATCATTGGGTTCGGTTTCTCGAAATAGTTTATCATTATACTTTTTACCATTCCAGGAGCATATAGGCATTGTTGCATTTAATGATGGTGATCAGGATCACGTATTTGAGCCTATTTCTTATCTAAAATCTCTCTCAATTTTTGTGATAGTTGTTTTATATTGAACGGCTTCTGGATAAAACCATCACACCCTCGATTTAGTATCTCGGTTGCCTGGCCGTTAATGCTGTACCCGCTTGAGAGAAGAACGTTGATACCAGGATTGATCTCTTTCAACCGGTCATATGTATCTCCACCGCTCATATCCGGCATGATCATGTCCAGAATGACCATATCGATCTTCTCTTCGTTTTCCTCGTAGATTTTTATGGCCTCCTGGCCACTTCTTGCCAACAACACTTCGTAACCCAATTCCCCCAACAGTTCTTTGCCAACATCAATGATCATATCTTCATCATCCACCAAGAGAACACCTTCAGACCCCTTTATAATGTCTCCAGCCAGCGTCTTTCCCTTCATGGCCTCCTTTTCAGAGGCGGGGAGGTAGATATTGAAAGTGGTTCCATGGCCCTTTTCACTGTATACATCAATAAAGCCTCCATGATTCTTGGTAATGCCGTAAACAGAAGCAAGGCCAAGCCCTGTTCCCCTTCCCATCTTCCTTGTGGTAAAAAACGGCTCAAATATCCTCTGTCTGGTCGCCTCATCCATGCCCACTCCCGTGTCGGTAATTGAAATTTTCACATATTTACCGGGCTGCACCTCAAAAGGTCTGATGAAACTCTCATCAACGGTGACATTTTCTGTTTCAATGAAGAGATCTCCACCTCCGGGCATGGCGTGCCATGCGTTTACAAAAAGATTCAGAAGCACCTGTTCAATCTGGCCCCGGTCCACCTCAAGTGTCCATACGTTTTCCTGGTATTTTGAATGGATTGCAATCTCCTTCTTTGTCCGTCCAAACAGCGTTGAGCTCTTCTTGATCAGATCGTTTATGTTGGTCGGCTTGACTTCATATTTCCCGGCCCTGGCAAAGCCCAGGAGCTGTTGGGTAAGATTAGCCGCGTTTTTGATATAATCCTCTATTCCGCTGAGATGTCCAAAATCCGGATGTGAAGAATCCTTATACATTAGCATTAGCGAGGTACGTCCCTGGATACCCATGAGCAGGTTGTTAAAGTCATGGGCGATACCACCCGCAAGACTTCCTAAAGACTCCATCTTCTGAGCTTGTTGGAGTTGGGCTTCCAGCTTCTTTTTATCTTCCTCAGCCTGCTTCCGTTCCGCTATCTCTGCCTGCATTTCTTTGGTAGCTTTTTTAAGTTTAACTGTGCGTTCATTAACCAGCTCTTCAAGACGATTACGGTGTTTCTTAAGTTCGAGATGGGTTCGAACCCTGGCTTTTACGATAGATGGGCTAAAAGGCTTTGTGATGTAATCAACTGCACCAAGTCCAAGTCCTTGGGCCTCGTCGTCTTCTCCGCTTCTT
>JAUWPC010000238.1 GCA_030611815.1 Desulfobacteraceae bacterium | reverse complement strand
ATCGACAATGTACCGTATCCTAAATGCTGAACATGGCAACGTTGAGGATCGGCGACGCCAGGTCAAGCGTCCGAATTATTCAAAACCTGAATTGCTGGCAACTATGCCCAACCAAGTCTGGTCTTGGGATATCACTAAACTGAAAGGCCCCGTTAAGTGGACCTACTTCTATCTGTAAGTTATTATGGATATTTTCAGTCGTTATGTTGTCGGTTGGATGGTTGCGCATCAAGAGAGCACTGCCTTGGCTAAAAGGCTTATTGAACAATCTTGCATAAAACAGAACATTGAGCCGGAACAACTGGCCCTACATGCAGACCGTGGTTCAAGCATGAAATCCAAAGGGGTGGCACAGCTTCTCGCTGATTTGGGCATAACCAAAACCCATAGCCGCCCTTATGTGAGTAACGACAATCCTTATTCGGAGTCGCAGTTCAAGACCCTCAAATATTGTCCCGAGTTCCCTGGGAGATTTGGATCAATCCAGGACTCGAGGGCTTTTTGCCAAAGGTTCTTTCGATGGTACAACCAAGAGCATTATCATTCAGGCATTGCTCTTATGACACCGGAAAATGTTCACTATGGTATGGCACAAAAAATCTATGACGATCGAGTTGAAGTCCTGAAATCGGCTTTTGACCTAAACCCCAAAAGATTCAAGGGAAATGTACCAAAACCTCCAATATTGCCAAAAGCAGCTTGGATAAACAAACCTGAAACAGATTCGGTGCTGTATGATTAGAGTTTAATTTCTTGGATCGTGTGTCTCATTTTCATTGACATATTCCGTTGGAGCTAAATCACCAGCACGACCAACGGTAAGGTAAATAGTGGGAGGTAACTTGTTGCCTGCACTTTAGGTTGTTGCCTTGGTGTTCTTGTCTTGTCCTTCCTTCGTCTTCCGTAGTGAACATCCTTTGTTCTTGAAACATTTATTTAAATTAGTTGGGAATCCGATGGCTATAAAGAAAAACATCCCTTTATTAATAAAGCTATTTTTTGCTATAGAAATTTTACTCGGCCTAGCCTATATTTTGATTCATGTTTTTCCTGTCTACCCCACATTATTTCTCTTTTTGGATTTAGATGCTGAAGGAAACATACCAACATGGTTTTCTTCTGCTCAACTGCTGATGGTTGGGGTTCTTATGATGGGGTTTGTCATTGGTAAATATCAACAAAACGAGAGAGCTTATACCATGCTCTTGGGATCCCTCGGCTTTACTTTCTTATCTTTAGATGAATTCGTACAGTTGCACGAACTTTTTGGTGCCATCTGCGATATACTGCTACGTGATCGAAAAGAAACCATATTTCAAAAAACGGGTTTTTGGATGGTGTTTCTGGCCCCTATCTTTCTTGGGCTTTTCTGGGTCTGGTGGAGGAGTATGAAGTATTATCTAGTTGGGTTTGCTGGTAAGGGAAAACTTCTGATGGGAATGCTGGTATTTGTGGGAGGAGCAACGGTTGTCGAGATCTTTTCCAATTTTGCTCAAGGTAATTTAATGGTTTTGGGAGTTTTGGTGGAAGAGCTGGGAGAAATGGCTGGAATCACGCTCTTTCTTTGGGGGGTTTACGAGCTATGCATCAGTCATAAAATCTCGATTGACTTTACTTATTCCGCAGGTGATAAGAAGTACCTTTTTCAAAATAGGACTGTACGGGATTCACCATCGTGTGTCAAGCCAAAATCAACCTCATGATGTTGTGGAGGCAAATACCTGGCTGAAAAGACGGTCTGAGGGCAGTAAGGGCGGCAGCGCCTACGTGTGGTGTGTTCGAGGCGGATATGGACACGATGGTTATTGATTTGGTGATTTGAGTTATTTGATTATTTAAATCGAGGGGCAAAGGGGAATTTTATCCCCTTTTTGCGACGCTTTTTGGGAGGGATTGATTCTTGGCGCAACATAAACATCTTCCCATCTATAAGGCGGCCTTTGACCTGTTGGTGTATTTGAGAAGATCGTAAAGAACTTCTCCCGTTTTCACCTTGGTTTTGGCTGAAAATGCAACACTGCTGTTTGAATCCTTCTGTTTTATTCAATTCCGTTCAATGCAGGGTTTCCTATATTAAGTGCGCGTTGGACCTGGAACTCGGGGGCCTTACAAGAACAGATTCCTGGCAGGCATTTTTCCGATCACAGCAAGTGAAAGCTACTGATCGTAACCTTCAGTTTGAAAACTGAAGCACACACCCATAAATCATCGCCGTTAACTCTCCCTGAAAAGGATCAAAAGCCATCGAAAACCACGAATCACGTTCACGCCCAGACCACAACATATTGGGGGTTCAGGCCTTCAAACAAACTCTGACATATCTGCTATTTCACCCAGGTATTTTGGACGCGGAAATTATGTGTTATTCGAAACATATCTCAAAGAGTTTGTTAAAACTGCGGCCTGAAATGCTGGGCAAGGGAGCTGACATTTGAAGCGATCTTCTTCTTTCAACTTAGAGAGGGGAAAGAGGATTAGAAATGGTCTATGATCTCCCGAGAACCCCGTTACTCTTCAGCGAGAGGCGGGCTTTTACGTTCTGGGGATCAGGGAAAATTAACATTGTAGGATATGGCATTCAAATGCGGGAATAACTCATAATAGTCGACAAAATCCCCAAGACTCGATTTATTACCCTAATCAACATAATGACCCCATTTTACGCAGGTGGTGCAGTGGTGCGGGCAACCCCGGGAAAACTGGATAATTGCCGCCCGGCCCAGACCAAAACACCGATAGTGACCCCAGATTTCGATGAGCTCCCAGCCGATACGAAAGGCGTCGAGATTTTGAATCGGTGGCCAAGAGGGAGGTGAGCGTCTGATAGGGAGAATTGATAAGCAGGATCTTTAATGCCACGGTCACGCACCCCTGCCAAAGGCGCAGCGGGGATAGGTACATTCAGGACAGTCGCGACAGAGGCCTCCGTGGCCCAATAAGGCGAGTTCTTTCTTGCCGATCTTCTCTCCAGCAAGAACCCGCGGCAGGATCAGATCCAGTGCTGTTACCCTGTGATAAAGCCCGCAGGCAGGGACACCTAACAGTGGAAACTCGCCAAGGTACGCCACAAGGAACATGGCGCCGGGAAGGGCGGCTGCCCCATAATGAACTTCCTCCGCCCCAGCCAGCCTGATCCCGTGACGGGTCACATCATCGGGGTCAACACTCATCCCTCCACTTAGCAGAAGCAAATCACAACCCTGGTCCAGGTGTGAACGGATCACCCGGCTGATGGCCTCAGCGTCATCCGGGGCAAAGTTCAGAGCCACCACCTCCGAGCCCAGCGCTCTAAGTTTCTCGGTGAGGATGGGAGCGAAGCGATCCTCGATGAGACCGTTGTAGACCTCGTTTCCGGTGATCACCAGGCCGACCCTGGCCTTCCAAATAGGCCGAATCGATAGCAAAAATCCGGTCTGCCGCGCGATGGCTGCGGCTCGCTCTATAGGTCCCCGCTTCATAACCAGAGGGATGGCACGCGTGGCTCCCACCAATTCACCCTTCTTTACATGGGTGTGGTTGTGAAGAGTGGCGCACATGACTTCATCCACCATGTTAAAGGCAGCAAGGGCCACAGTGTCCACAACAAGCAGACCGTCACTTCCTGCAAAAAGACTAATTTTCCCTTCCCGTGGGTCATCTTCCCAGACGATACCTTTTCCGGCAATGGCCTTGGCCAGGATCGCCGCTGCCTCGTTTTCGTGGATCTCATCTTTTTCCAGGTCGATGACATACAAACGATTCTTCCCCAGTCGCTGGAGATGGCAAATTTCCTCCTCACATATGGTGTGACCCTTGCGAAAGGCCGGACCTTTGAACTCACCGGGACGGATTTCGGTTATATCGTGTGACAGGGTATTGCCGATTGCCAGTTCCAATGGTATTGTCTTCAGCATAGGCTCATCTCCTCCGGTCAGGGACCTGGCAGCCCCCTTTTTGCCGTTGCCACGGTAAATCTGGTGCATAAATTAAATTTAACATAACAGAATTCCCAAAAAAGGGAGGCATGAACCTCCCTCCTTAGCCTTCTAATTAGTGCCTGAACGAAAACTGTCTTTTCCCCCGCTCAAAGTGCGGGATCTTCGACTTGATCCGAACGAAAAATCTTAGTTTTCGTTCGGACACTAATAATGAAAACAATTGGCTGATAATGCGTTTATGGCCGTCCCCCTCGATAAGTGATTTGACCGTGGGGGCAGGCCGGACTTTAGGAGGAGAGAAACAACGCCCGGCCTACCCCCACTTCCGGGTTGCTAAAACTTAGCGTATATATCCACTTGCAGGACATTCTCCGGTTCTGAAGTCGCGCCTGGTGAGTAGTCTATCTTCTCAGAGGAATAATACTCCAGACCAAAGAGGACATTCTTTGCCAGGCCGAAGTTGAGTCTGGCGTTATGGCCCTTCGCGTTGGTCTTCCCACCATAGAAATCACTGTCCGGCAGGAAGTCGAGCCATGCATCCCGTTGGAGGTTCCGGTAGTTGTATCTCAACTGCCAATCGCCGAATTTTTTTACATAGTGACCAAACCGGAGACCTGCTATCCACCCCACATTATTGTTATCCGCATCAGAGCTAATAACTTCCCCAAAAACGACCACAACAGGTATTGGACCTGGAAGGTGATCAATTCCCACCTCTGCCGCAGCGGCAAGAGAAGTGTAGTTATAGATCAAATTGCCATCGGCGTCTGTGGTGTTTGTGTGAGAGCTGTACTTGAATTGGTTCCCTTCAACGTTGTTATTCAGATACCAAGTCCCTGCAATTTTGAGCCAGCTGTTGTCGGAGGGCTTGAATCCTATGCCGGGCTGCAACACAAACATATTAGGGATTTTGACATCGCCTTTGTAATCATTGAGAATTAAGAATGCCGCGTTCGTGAACACGTTGAACTTCGGGCCAATCCAATGTTTAAAAACAGCCGCAGCTCCCTGCGGTCTGATGTCTCCGTCCCAGATAAGATCCCTCTTGGGTTCCCAGATGGGGTTTTTGAACTGGCCGCCAATTAGGCTCAACTGCTTGATGGGCGTATATTGTACATAGGCATAATCCATCCGGATTTCCGGTGATTCAAAACCATTTGTAAATGTCACGTTGGCGGATCGGGGATTACCGCCTCCAGTTTTCAGACCGAAACCGACCTTAAAATGATCGGTCACTTTGGCGGAAGCGCCGATACGGAACCGGTACCGCCCCCTGCTGCGGTGATACGTGCTGCCATTGTCAAGCTTTTTGTCTTCTCCCTGATATCGCAGACGAAAATTACCCTTGACTTTGATTCTCTGAACCCACTTTGGGATCTTGGACCATGCGGTTTTTGTTTCTTCCTCGGCCGTCTTTTTGGCGGTCTCTTTTGCGGCTTCTGTTGCGACTTCCTTGACGGTGGCTTCTTGCTTTACCCTTTCCTTTTGTATTTCTTCTAAGAGTTGCTT
>JAUWPC010000163.1 GCA_030611815.1 Desulfobacteraceae bacterium | reverse complement strand
GCATTGATTACATTTCTCAGGCTCGGCATGGATATCAGTTCCAGTCTTTCCAATACTCGCAATGAAACCGAATCAACGCCTAATTCGGGCCCTGGTTCGACAATACTCCCCTCTCGAATATCCGTCCTAAAACCGTCGAGGCCCTGATTAATCGCCTTCAGCACAAGTCCTTTTGGATGAGATGCCAGGGCCTTTTCAATCACCGGGTTTGCCAATAGTTGGTCCACAGCGGGCAATTTTCTGAACAAAATCTGTTTGTCGGCTGCCATGACTCGATCACTCCTTCGGAAGTCTCGTTCCTAATGCTCAAATAAAGATTTTAGCCAGGATATTCTTTCCCTGAAACAGGATGCCCATAATATAGGGAAGTTTTTGCGAAGCGTCAAATATTTCCTTTTCGAAGTGAGAAAACGGAAGGACAATTAGAAAAATACCCTTGCAAAACAGCAGAGCCTCTGTTATATTAATAAGGTTAGTGTCTGAACGAAAACTAGGATTTTTCGTTCAGATCAAGGAAGGCGAAAATTTTAACCGCAGGAATACATTGAGTATTTCGAGGATTAAAATTTGAGTCTGACGCAGATATGGGCGAAAAAGACAGTTTTCGTTCAGGCACTAACTATTAACCGAAATTCAGGGGGCAATAAATGGAAAAGATGAAGATGATGTTAGTGGATGATGAGGAGAGGTTTCTCTCCACCACCAAGAAACTGCTTTCGAGGAAGGGTTATGACGTCTTCACCGCAACCAGCGGGGCCGAGGCCTTGGAAGAACTTAGAGTCCACAATATCCATGTGGTGATCTTAGACGTAAAAATGCCGGGGATGGATGGCATTGAGACCCTGAGGGCGATCAAGCGGACTTATCCGCTGGTTGAGGTCATTATGCTGACCGGTCATGGTACGATTGACTCTGCGGTTGAAGGTCTGAAGTCCGGTGCAACAGATTACCTGACCAAGCCCACCGATGTCCGGGATCTTATCGAAAAGGCAGAAGAGGCATTCGAAAAGAGGCAGGTGTTGGAGGACAAAATACGCGTGGCCCATAGCCGTACCATCGGTAAGTCTGCGCGAGAGATATTAAGGGAGACCGGGGCCTGATCGGAGAAGTGACTAAAGTTTAAAAGGACTAACCCGGAGAGAACCAAACAGAGTTTTTGGGATTGGTTCTAACGTCCGCCATTTAGATTATTTCCTTACTCATAATCAAACATCTCTCAAGCAGACTGCAAAAGAGTATGATTAAGATTACGAGTATGATTATGAACTTTTGAACGTACTGTCGAATAATCATCGTGCTGGATAGGGTATTAGCGTCATGTAATCAAGCGCTTTTAACTATTGCCTCATAAACGGTCTTGTTTTTTCGAAGAGAATAATCTGTAAGTCCTTAAAGTTGTAATTTCGAGGGCTAAACGATCCAAAATCCGCAATCCGCAATCCGCAATCCTAAAGGGGGGTACAGGTAATGGCGAACAAGATAAAGGTTTTGATGGTAGATGACGAAGAGCAGTTTCGTGCTACAACGTCGAAGATACTTACCAGAAGGGGTTATGAAACAACAGTGGCGGAGAGCGGCGAAGAGGCGATTGAGATCCTGAAGACATCGCCACAGGACGTGGTGATCTTAGATATCAGGATGCCGGGGATGGACGGGCACGAGGCCCTGGCCCAGATCAAGAAAATAGACCCGGCCGTGCGGGTCATTATGCTTACGGGTCACGGCGGGGGTGAGTCAGCAAAGGAATCATTGGAACATGGGGCCTTTGATTATCTCAACAAACCGTGTGATATCGAACTGCTATCATTGAAGATCAATGACGCCTATGACGCGGCCCAAGAGGGTGTCAGGGCGGAGAAAAAGGCAGGGGATATTATGATCCCGATCGAGGATTATACCACTATCGATCCTGACAGCACGATCAAAGAGGGGATTGAAAGATTGAAGAGGTCTTTTGAAAGCGCTACCTCCACCAGCCGGATCATGGAGACCGGGCATCGCTCCATATTGGTATTTGATCAGACCGGAGAATTGATCGGAATTCTGAGCATCCTTGACCTGATCGAGGCGGTGCGTCCAGCTTACCTCTCAGCACCGAAACCATCCATGGCCGACAGCATGCAATACTCGCCCATGTTCTGGTCGGGACTTTTTACCACCCAGGCTAAAGGGCTTGTTGACAAGAGAATTAGAGACGTGATGTCTGATGCCCCTCTCAGTATAGATAAAGACACGAATCTCATGGAGATCGCCAACTTAATCTTTACTAAAAAGAGGCGGCGGATGGCCGTTACCCGGGAGGGGAAAGTGGTCGGCGTGGTGAGGGAACAAGAGATATTTTTCGAGATGGCCAAGATCATATTGAAGGCCTGATAACCATGCTGTGGTTCATCTGGGCGTGACAGGAATGGCCGACAATTCAATTAAATCATAAGAGGTGAGGTGAAAAAATGGCTAAAGCAAAACCAAAAGCCACCGGATATGACAAATATGTAAACTGGAAGCTCTTCTTTATTCCAGTCGTTCTATTCTTTGCTATTCTGATTTTGCCGACCCCGTACGGGATGAAGGATGTGGGGACCGAGATCCAGGTGGGACCAACCGCCGTGGTTAATCTCATTACAACCGAGCTGTTTGGCGAAAAGAGTTCGGATGCCTCTCAATGGGAACTCCTTACCGCCCAGATCATGGAAAGGAATATGAGGATGGGGGCCCTTTCCAAGGACCGTTTTCTAAAAAGAGACCTCAAGTGGTGCAAGAGATACAAGATCCAGACGGATTCCGCAAATCTGAAAAGGTCCCACGCCTTTATCAAAGAGAATGTCAGCGATAAGGCCTTTGCTGACCTCTTGAACAAGTCCGTGGAACTCAGGAAGGAAGGCCTCAAATATGAGGATTTGACCGGAAAGGAGCGGAAAGCGGCGGACAAGGGGGCATGGCAAATCAAGGTCGCAGTTGCCATGATGGTCTTTGTGGTCTTTTGCTTTATGACAGAATGCATCCCTCTGCCGGGCGTTGCGTTCTGTATCGGGCTTATCCTCGTATTCACCGGTGTGGTAACCAGAAAATATGTGGCCATGCTCTACTGGTCCGACGCCTGCTGGTTTATCATGGGGAGCCTCATGTTTGCGGCTGCCTTTGTCAAAACAGGGGTGGACAAGAGAATGTGTCTCATGATGTTCAAAAAATTGGCCGTGCCAAACATAAAATGGGTCACCCTTATCTTCTTTATCATTATTGCTCCCCTCGCGGCATTTATCTCTGACCATGCCCTGGCCGCCATGTTCCTCCCCATAGGGATGCTCCTCTACCAGAACAGCCTCACCGATGAGGTCCCCGAGGACAAGGAACTGGCCAAGATGATCATGATAGCCATTGCCATGGCCTGCAACATAGGCGGCCCGGGGGCCCCCTCAGGCGGCGCCAGGAACGTGATCATGATGACCTATCTGAATGATATGTTCGGTTTTGATATCGGCTACTTTCAGTGGGTCACCTATTGTTTCCCGTTTATCCTGGTCATGATCCCGGTAACATGGGTTGTGGTGAACTGGCGGTTCAAGCCCCGGATCACCTCCCTTGCCCCTGCCATGAAACACCTGAAGAGCGAAATAGACAAGATGGGCAAATGGAATGGCAAGCAGATATGGGCGCTCATCATCTTTATCATTATGGTGTTCGGGTGGTTTACGGAAAAGGCCTTCTACAATATGGGCATCTATCCCGTTCGTCTCGGTATCGGCGTAATAGCCATCGCCGGTGCCGTCGCCTATCTCCTCGCAGGGGTGGTGAACTGGAGGGACTACCAGGAAAGGGTGGACTGGGGCGTGGTCTGGCTTTATGCCGGCGCCATTATATTCGGCAGGACATTAGACAGCACGGGAGCCGCATACTGGCTGGCAAGATCGGTCATCGACGGCCTTGCCCCGCTTGGGATGGATTCAGGGATCCCTCTCATGGCCACATCAAACGGTCTTACGGCCGTGCTTACCAATCTCATGGCTGACGGACCCGCTGCCGCGGCCGTAGGTCCCATCGCCCTCAACATGGCAGGTCTTGTCCATCCGGGAACAACCTTCCTGCCATTCATGGCCATGGGCACAGCCATAGCCTCATCCTTTGCCTATTGCCTGATAATCGGGACTCCCCCGAACGCTATTGTCTATGCGAGCGGATACCTTGAGCCCAAGGACTATCTCAGGGTTGGTGTGCCGATGTGGTTTTTTGCCAACATTCTTATTGTCCTGCTCACTGCCGTATACTGGAGCACCAGGGGTTTTAGTGGGTTGCCGGGATTTTAGAGGGACAGATTCCGGAAGTAGGATGTCAGAAGTCGGAGGTCGGCGGGCAGGACCGGGGTCTGTTAACGAGTTTGAAGGGGTTTAAATTATGCAGGAACTCAATGAGGATAATGGCAAAAAAAAGGCATTCTTTTACTCTAAGGGTGTAACCTTTTTTACCAAGAAAACAGAGAGGCGCCTATTTTTTATCCTGACAATTATCATGCTTATATGGGGTATTTTGGTAAAGTTTGGAACATTTTGATTGGCGATTGTCGATTGATGATTGTTGATTGAAGGAAAGAAGCGATTGACGCACCCTTTTCAATTAAATTGGAGCAGAGCAATCGTTAGTCGAATCACCAGAAAACCCATATAAAATTGACAGTCATATTCATTCGAGTGATAGGATTATTCATGTCAGACACTGATAGCAAAAATCAATCAACAACCATGAATCAACGATTAACAATCAACAATCAACAATCAACAATCAACAATCGCTTCACCTTTGGGTTTTATTTCCAGGCGTTGACAAAAATGTTGAGTTCGCCGAGCCGGTTTTTTGGCGAACTGCCCGACGAAACCGGTTTCCGGCAGCCGCTCTGCTTCCTTATCATATCCAGTCTCTTTTTTGCTGGTGCGAGTCTTACCACCATCAGCGAGAATCAGATTCTCATGGGCGGGATATTATTGGTGAATTCGGTTGCCATGCCCTTTGTGGCTGCCGGCATTAGTTTCATGGTAATCACCATGTCAATGGGGAAACGAATAACCTTTGCAAGGCTATTCTCGGTATATGCCTATGCAACCGGCGTTACCCTGTTGGCATCCTGGATACCTCTCTTTGTCTGGCTCACCGAGCCGTGGAAATGGATGCTCCTAATAATCGGGCTGGTCAAGGGATGCGGTTTCAGGTGGATGCAGGCGATCTTGGTTGTTGCTGTTTCTGTTTTTATCGTGGTCCTGTTTTTCTGGTCCCTTGGCCCGGTACTTGCTTTCATGAAAGGCGCTTTGGGATAAGACCGGCATGCCGGCCATGTATTAAGGACCTCCTTTTTACTGGATTTCCTGTAGTTGTTCTGTATAAAGGGACTGGAAATCAAATTCGTTGCCACTGTGCGCGGGAGGACCGGTGATCAGATTGGTTACTGTCCCGATCAGTGAGACGCGCTGAAAAAGGTAACCAGGCCCAGAAGGAGTACTGGAGAATCCTCCTCGCGGACCGCATAAAAATAGACCCGCTGAGCGTGCTCCAACTGAAATTAGCGGGGGCAGTGTCTTCTCTAATTCACGGCCCGTGTGGCCATGGAAAAACCTCCCATGCCTGGCGACAGGGAGGTTTAATGTGCGGGTCCCTACGGAATTTTATGTTCCGAGATTATTTTGCATCTCCGGAAAATGGGGTCATGCCCTCTTTGACCATGATCTTCTTGCCTTCCCCGGACAGCACATCATCTACAAATTGCTTTACAGCCCCGGAAGGCTTCCCTTTGGTAACAAAGGAAAAAATCTGATAATAGGGATAGCCGCTATCTTCGGGGGCTAAACCGTCAATCTTCAGGGTTTTTACGCCTTCATGGTCCGCTACTCCTTGGGCTATGAAAGATATGGCGTTGGGGAAACGCTCTACGACTTGAACAACCATCGTTGATTTGAAGGTCATAATATCATATGATATTAAGACCCTCTGCATAGGTTTGCGGCTGAAATTCTTGAAAGCCGCTGTATTCTTTCCAGGCACAACCAAAAGGATAGGTTTGTCGGGTCCCCTAACCTCATTCCAATTAGCCATGTTTCCACTAAAGATGTCTTTAAGCTCCTCTTCGGAAATGCCTGATACCGGGTTCTTTTTATTGACTATAACAGCCATCGGATCTTTGCTAAAGATCGTCTCCCAGTACCCGTACTCTCTGTGACGAGGATAAAGCCTGCGCGCAGTGGCGGCGATATCAGAATAGTCATTTCTCACTGAATTGACGGCTGCGGCTGACGAACAAACATTCACCTCAACTGCAATCCCGGTTCTCTTGGTGAATGCCGCTATCCTTTTTTTCTCCAAAGCATCATAGATCTGGGCTGAACAAGCGTATTTGATGGTTTCTTTTGCGCAAACCGGACCATTGCCTGTAATGAAAATGAAGGATACAAACACAGCCAACATAATTATACCGATAATAATATTTCTTTTCATCATTACCACCTCCTAAATAGTGTTTGACCGAAAATCCTGCGTTTTCGGGCAGAAATATTCGACATGGGACATACTGAGATTTTCGACGATCTCTCGGTTCATACCTCCTTTCATACAGCATTTGCAGTTTGAGTTTATTAATGCCTTCGTATCCTGATCCTGAGACTCATAAACTCTCGCTTAGGCGGGTTCGGTTCTCCTGCCAGGTCTGGCAAATTGCAGGTGAAAAGCTATACTTCAATTTATCCAAGAATTGTGCCAAAAAAAGAACTAAAGGGGGAAACCGGGCTAAGTCATTGAAATAGGAGATGAAATTTTGGATAGAGCCGAATCTCCGGATAAAGTTAGTCAAAAGGGACTGTCAGCGTTCTTTACACATTGCAAACTCACATGCCACACGGCCCTCCGCGACCGTGGCATGCTCGCCGCCGAGGGTAGAGCTCTAAGCCCCACCCCTAAAAGGGACCCCATCCCCTGAAAACCCCGGGCTTAGGGGCCTTCCCGCAACCTATGAACCCCTGCATAAGGTATCAATTCATCCACCCTTTAAGGGGGAGATGGCTTTCTCGACAATTTGGCAAAAGGTCGAGTTTTCCCAGTCTATCCGATGCAGGTGAAAACCTCAGTTACCACCCCACGTATCCTCTTAGTTTACATCCGCCAAACACCTTGTAAAATTCAAAGAGAAATACTCCAATAAAATCAATAGACAAAGCGTATTCTAATCGGAGGTGCTTCTCTGATGGTCTTTGGCACATATAAAGAGCGGTTTTTTGATCCTCTAAACAGGCCATAGAAGTAACGAAGATCGCATGGGTGGTGAAATGACAAACTCAAAAGAAATCGGCAATGAAGGGAAAAAGGGCGCCTACTCTCTCTACTACAAATATGCCTACATAGTGCCTGAACGAAAACTGTCTTTTTCTATACAGACCCGGTATCTACCTGGCAGAAGGCGGGC
>JAUWPC010000319.1 GCA_030611815.1 Desulfobacteraceae bacterium | reverse complement strand
AAAAAAGGGGCTTCTTATCACTTCATCTCACCTCACCCACCGGTATTTTCCATACCTAAAGCTTGTGGGCACTGCCATTATTTATTTTTTGCAGTCGAACCCATATATATCGCCGAAATGGCGACAATACATCCCAGAATTTCCATATGCCCTGTGGGCCTGCTGAAGAAGATGATATCCCAGATGAAGGATAGGCTTGGTTGAAGAAGGAGCACCAGCCCCGCCCGGGATGCATCCACCCTGGTGATTCCTCTTGAGATGAGGACCCACCCAAGCACCTGCCCGATTACACCATATGCGATGAGTGAAGCCCATGATTCCATGTCCGGTATTGCAAATGATTCACCCTCGAATATCATCCTGACCGCAAGCAGGGCGGAGGTTGAAAGGGATATTATTGCTATGGCGGAAAATGGGGAAACATCTTCTTTTAGAGATTGCAGTTTTCTGAGCATAAGCAGGTAGCTTGAGTATGCCAGCGCTGCCAGCAGCCCCAACAACACACCGAGTTTATAATCGGGGTCAAGGGCCGACCAGTCAGAACCCATAATTAAATAAAGCCCAAAGAGCCCAATCGGAACGGAGAGGGCGTATCGGATGGTCAGCTTTTCATTTAAGATGATGATCCCGAACCCTGCGAGGAAGAAGATCTGAAAATTGGCAAGGATGGTTGCCAGTCCTGGTCCAATAAAGAGGATGCTTCTGTGCCACAATATGAGGTCGACAGCAAAAAAGGCACCACATATGATCATCAGGCCAAGGATTTTCCACCCATACCAAAGTTTTTTCCCTGAAACGAGAGCGATTGCCGTCAGCAGCAGGCCGCCGAAACACATGCGGTAAAATGCTGAAGAAGTGGGCCCTACATTTGCAAGTTTAACAAAAACCGCGGAGAAGCTTATCATCACAGCTCCTGCAACCAATTGATGTATACCGCGGATTCTTGAATTCTTTGAAAAGCCGGATGATGGCTTCCTCACAGCAATTCTCCTTCAAGCCAGGAGTCAGATGAAATTTAAAAAGCCCCGTACCGGGTCGGCCAGGGCTAAGGGCTCACTCAAAGATAGAAAAAGCCAATGTTTTCCTCTGTGTCTCTGAGTCTCTGTGGCTATTCTGTGTTTTCAGCAATCAACTCATCCACCGGACCAAACCCGAGGGCACGGGTCGGGCAGATCCTGACACAGGCGGGTTCCAGACCGTGGTCTACCCTTTCAAGGCAAGAATTACACTTGCTCATCTTCTTGCCATTCAAAAACCCCGGGGCCCCAAAGGGGCAGGCCGTGAGGCAACTGCGGCAGCCGATACAAAGATCCTGGTTTACCTGAACGATCCCGTCCAGTCTTCTTCTCTTAATGGCCCCGGTGGGGCAAACGATTACACAGGGTGCGTTCCCGCAATTGAAGCAGGAAATGGAGGCAAAAGAGATCTCAGCAGAGGGATAGGCCCCTGTTTCAATCCTTGCAACATACCTGAAGCCAGGGCCGTTTTCTGGCAAATCATTCTGATCCATACATGCCACAACGCACGCCATACAGCCGCTGCAACGTGAAACATTAAGAGAAAAGCCTAATTGTGTCATACATCCAGTTCCGTAAATATTATGAGGTTTTTGTTACTTCACAGAGAAGGGACTTAAATCCCGGATAACCGGATATGGGATCAACATAATCAGGCTCAATCAGTTGATTGATGTCAGCCTCAGGATAACCGTGGTATATGTTGACCGTACCCTGGGGTACGATTTCAGTCAGATTGGCCTTTACCCGTATAAGGCCCCTTTGCGTCGATAGCTCAACCCAGTCACCCGGAGACAGATCCCTGTCGTGTGCATCTAAGGGGTTTATATCCACCATAGGATCAGGACGAAGGCTCCTGATCCAGGGAAGCCTGAAGGTCCTGGAATGGACATACATGGGAAGCCGTGCGCCGGTGGTGAGGATCAGGGGGAACTCCCTGGCTACCTCCGGGGTTGAGTGGGGGCTGAGCGCTGGCTCCTGATAACGGGGAAGCGGGTCTAACCCTGCCTCCTTCAAAATGGTGGAAGCGAACTCCATTTTTCCGGTCGGAGTGTAAAAGCCGGTCTTTTCATACTTCCTATACGGTGGCATACTTATCTCTTTGAGTGTATATCCCCCCGGAAATTTCTTGAGATTTGCCACTTTGAGACCTGCCGGATCTAATATCCAGTCCATGCATTCCTCATAACCTTTTTGCAGTAGAGAGTCAGCGGGGGCCAGTCTGGAAGCCAGATCTAAAATGATATCGACATCAGGACGCGACTCGCCTATCGGTTTGATTACAGGACTGGTCCATATGACATGCTGTTCAGGGTAAAATTTGAGCTCACTTCTTTCAAATGAGCTACAGGCAGGGAGTATCAGATCTGCCAGTCTGGCCGTATCGGTCATAAATAGATCTACATCCACCAGGAAATCCAGGATTTTCAGGCTGTCACGCATGTGGTCAGATCCAGGCCACATGCGGTGATTCATTCCAACGGCGAGGACGGCCCGGATTGGGTAGGGCTGTTGGCTTGTTATCTGAAAGGGGAGATGAATGGCCTGGGCCTCAGGAATAAGCTTGCACCAGGCAGGATACAGATCTTCTCCTATGCGTGGGGGCATCTCCTCCCAGGGGCGGGGCTGTTCAAACTCTTGCTGCCGGGTTACTACGCCATTGGCCACATAGAGGTAGGCAGGCGGGACAAAATAGTTCCCCCCTTCACGGTCAAAATTCCCGGTAAGCCCTATGAGGGCGGTTATGGCACGATGATTCTGAATCCCGTTGGTATGATGAACAGTGGCATTAGGCCCGTTCAACATGGCAGCGGGTTTTGTGGTGGCATAAAGCCTCGCTGCCTTCCTGATCAAATCAGCCGGGACACCGGTTATCTCCGCGGCAACCTTGGGCGGGAATTCCTGGACATAATCCCTGTATTCATCAAATCCCACGCTCCAGTTATCTATGAATTCCCGGTCAAAGAGCCCCTCTTCAATAATGACATGGGCCATACTTAGGGCGAGGGCCCCGGAGGTTCCGGGTCGTATCCGGAGATGGATATGTGCATGGGGAGTGAGAGGTGTTATCAATGGCCCAACTTCGATAATTTTTATTCCTTTCTCCATTATGTCCAACAGCTTTCTGACAGCCGAAGTGTTGGAATAAAAGGGGTTGGTGCTCCATACCAAAAGGCATTCGGACTTCGGGATTTCAGGGCGCGCAGCAACGCCATAATTCAATTTTGAGGCCAGCAGAGCACCGGCAGAACAGGTACTTGATTCCGAGCAGTAGTTGGGAGATCCAAAGCTGTGGGCTAATCGTTTCAGAAATGGGCGCATCCATTTGGGATACCCGGCATAAAAGACCACCGATTCCGGCCCGGATTCATCCTTAATCCGAAGAAGGCGGTCTGCAATAAGATCCAGCGCCTCCTCCCAGGAGATGGGCTCAAATTCACCTGAGTCTCTGTCGCCCCTTTTTATGAGAGGAGTCCGTATACGGTCGGGATGATAGATGTATTGCCTGTTAGCTGCGCCCTTTGCACATAGGGTCCCGGCGTTGTGGGGGTTTTCTTTGGTCCCCTCTACTTTGATGATAACCCCATCCTTGACATATGCATCGATGCCGCAGTGAGAGAGGGGGTTGCAGATGGAACAGATCGTTTTTCGCACCTCGATGCCGCTCGTCTCATCCGGAATCTTTCCTTTTAATACGCTTATTGGAGACAATACGGGTTTGATGGGCATGATGACAACGCTCTATTGCGGGTTTCGGGTTGCGAGTCAATGTCATTAACTTAAGAACATTTTAAAAGATAACAATCGAGTGACGAACAACCGAACAACCGAACAAGCGAACCTAAGGCTCTCTGAAGGCAAGGAAATGCTGACCTGTTTTTTTGCCGTTCCGTTCGAATGTTCG
>JAUWPC010000368.1 GCA_030611815.1 Desulfobacteraceae bacterium | reverse complement strand
CAAAAGAAAGGATTTTGGCCCCCTTTTCTACAGGAACCGTATTCAATTACGGGATATTGGGGAAATGGAACTATTTATGAGATCATCAATTGGAATTCCTGACAAAAAAGCCTTCCTCCGTTCTTCGAAGAATGGAGGAAGTCTTCAGGGGTTTGCGAAAAGCTCTTATCCCCTTCTATATAGGAGGCCGTCCGAGAATGAGTCCCGCTCGAGGCGGGATTGCAAGGTCAAGGAAGATTTTTCGCCTCGACGACGACTTGGCTTTCATCCATAACTTCTTTCAACTTAGAGACATCCCCTTTAACCTTTCCTATGATGTTAACAGCGCTTGCCGGGATAATTTTACCTGGAGTGCTCATGGGGGTCGGTCCAAAAAAAATACAGAATGCGCGGCCAGTGGGCCAGTAACCTAAATCTCCCATTTCCACCTCTTCCCGGGCACTTTCATCCAATTCCGCTTCTACGGGGATTTCAAAATAGATCTCATCCCCCCATGTACTGAACGAGGTCCTCAGCGGGAGGATTCCCGCCACCTTCCTGGCAGTGGGGGTATCATTCAATTCCGCATCAAGTACGACATTGCCGATCACTATTCTAATGTTCATGGACACTCGCCTCCTTGTGGGCCTGCGGCATTCAAAGCAATTTCCTCGTTACTGATCAGATTTCTTTTTTATCTCCGGTAAAACGTGAAGATGGACCTTGGGGTCCAAACCTTCCGCAAGGTGTGCCCACTCCTTTTCCCAAGACAAGGGTTCACCGACCACAACAAGCCTGAAACGATTGAGACCACAGCTTTCGCGTTCTGCCAGACCCTGTTCCAGTAACCTAAGCAGCGTTTGTCCTGGTTCAACAACCCATGCCGCGTCTACAATCCATATCAGGAGTCTGTTCCCCATAATCAATTGAACCTTCGGGATAGCTTCGGAAACATTATGCTGAACCTGGTAATGATCAAAGATCTCCTCAGGACAGGTGCATCCAAGAATGTCCCGGACCAGAAAAACCGCATTGGATCTTTCTTCCAGCTTATCCTGCCATCCTCTTTCTTTGGCTTGGTTCATCTTTTCCTAAACTTTAACCTAATAGGCGCACAGGTAAGACCAAACTGCTCCCGCAACTGATTGACTAAGAAACGTTCATAAGAGAAATGGAGCATATCGGGCCTGTTCACAAATACCATAAAGGTAGGCGGTCTGGTGCGGGTCTGTGTGGCATAGAAAAATTTGAGTCTTCCCCGGCCCAGCCACGGGGGCGGGTGTTTTTCAATCACCTTTTGAATAGATCTATTAAGGGCAGCAGTGCTTATCCTCTTTGAAAATTGATCATAAACCATATCGATTTTCCCAAAAAGCTTTATTACCCGCTCGCCGGTCAAGGCGGAGACATTTATCCTCGGCGCAAACGAAACAAATTTTAGTTGCCTCTCTATGGCGTTATCTAAGAGGCGCCTTTTTCGGACATCTCCTTTGATCAAATCCCATTTATTCACAACTAAGATTATCCCCCTCCCCTTTTCAATCGCATAGCCGATGATCCGGGCGTCCTGATCTGAAACTCCTTCCTCGGCATCTAAGAGGATTAGCGCCACATGGCAACGATCGAGGCTCTTGATGGCCTTGATCATTGAAAATTTGTCTATCTTTACCTTGACCCTCGCCTTTCTTCGAATACCGGCCGTATCGATCAGGAGGTATTCCCTTTTGCCATAGCGGAAAAGGGCGTCAACAGCATCACGGGTAGTCCCGGGCAGTTCGCTTACCACCAAACGGTCCTTTTTGAGAATCCTGTTGATCAGGGACGATTTTCCGACATTGGGCCTGCCTAAGACAGCAACCCTTATCTGGTTTGGGTCGTCCCTTTCAACTTCAGATGCTGAGAGGCCTCTAATTACTTCGCTGATGAAGGCACTTACGCCATACCCGTGAGCTGCTGAAATGGGGTAGGCATGCTTAAAGCCCAATTTATAGAAATCGAGTGCCAGATCGTCATGTTCCGGGCCGTCTATCTTGTTTACAGCGACAAAGACCTCTTTTTGGCTTTTGCGCAGGACCTGAGCCATCTCTTCATCGCCAGGCATTATCCCCTGCCTGCCGTCTACCATGAAGATCACCCTATCGGACTCGTCCACGGCCTTTTCCACCTGAGCCCTTACTTCCTTTAACAGGGGGTCCTGACCCAGATCCTCAAACCCGCCGGTATCCACAAGACCGGCCGCAATTCCCTCACAGGTTATGGTGGCATAAAGCCGGTCTCTCGTAATCCCGGGGCGGTCGTCGACTAAGGCAGTTCTGGACCTGGAAAGGCGATTGAACAGCGTGGATTTGCCCACATTTGGCCTACCAACTATAGCAATTATCGGGGCCATGGCAAATCTTCAGGCCTTTTCATCCCTCTCCCCTCAAGCCACCACCATAATCCATGGGCGGAAGCGGGATGTCTTCAACAAAGAGGGTATTGGGATCGATCTCCCTGACCACCACCTGCTGAATAGCGGATGTGTACATATAGCCAAAAAACTCTCCCTTGGGTCCTAAAATCTTCGATAGTGTAGGCGGAAAAGTGACATAGGAATCGAGCCATTCAACAATGGTTTTCACCACAGACTGTTCTGTCACAGGCATCCATTTGTTAGAGATGAGCCGCTTGCCGCCTTTTTTGGGATCAAACATAATCGCGGACGGACTCTTGTAGGAAAGGCCCGCATAGTATATGTCATAATCCTGCCAGTTCTCTATCAAATTCTGGATGGTGTTTCCCCATTTGCCGTCCGCCACCCTGATGGTTCCATAATTCCCTAAGCACCCGGTCATTAAACAGAGGGCCATAAAAAGGATTGCAATATAGAATAACCGTTTTTTTAATTTCATCTGATGACCTCCTTTTTGCAATAATATATTCTTTAAATCATTAAACTACAAACCATTTTTACAAAAACCAAAGGGTGACATCTGTCTTCGAATGGAACTGGATGGGGAAATCATCCCTTTACAAATTGAATAAAACAGGCCGTTCCTTATTATCGAAAACAGTCCTGATTTTTGGATAGGTGATTTCCAGGTTTTAAATTTCAGGCATCAAGTTTCATCACCTGGCTCCTCTCTTTTTTTGCCTTTAACGGCCGTTCTCTGAGCTTTTCAAGAACCACGTAGAGAACCGGAACCAGCACCAGGCTCAGGAATGTGGATGCAATCATACCACCAAA
>JAUWPC010000206.1 GCA_030611815.1 Desulfobacteraceae bacterium | reverse complement strand
GCAAAAGAGGGCAAATAGAAATGGAGGAAAAGATGCCTGACCATCTCTTTGTGGGAAAGAGCATTCCAAGAACAATTGAAGCGGATAAGGTGACCGGCAAGGCAGTTTATATTGATGACCTGAAACGCCCCGGGATGCTTTATGGAAAAATACTTTACAGCAAACATGCCCATGCAAAAATCAAGAATATAGACACTTCTAAGGCGGAAAAACTTGAGGGTGTGAGGGCCGTCCTGACCGGTCAGGATATTCCGGACGCAAGGGTCGGATTTCTGAAGGATCAAACAGTACTCAAGAAAGATGTGGTCCGCCAGTTCAAGGACGAGGTGGCGGCAGTTGCAGCCATCAGACCGGAGATCGCGGAAGAAGCGGTTGATCTTATCAAAGTTGAATATGAGAAACTACCCGCTGTGTTTGACCCTTTCGAAGCCATGAAGCAAGAATCGCCCCTTGTCCACGAGGTAGACGCAAGGGGGAGGCCCCTCAAGAGCAACATCCTTCCATTGCCATGGAAATTTGAGGTTGGGGATATCGAACAGGCCCGCAAGGATTCGGCCTACATCTCAAAGGACACTGTAAGCACCACATGGGTAAACCAGTGCTGCATGGGGACGAGCGGCTGTATTGCCGAGTTTGACCAGAACAACAATCTGACGCTGTACAGTCAGACCAATGTCATTTTTGGACACATCGGGAGGATTACAGAGTATTTTTCTCAAATCGGCCTTCACGGAAAAAAAATCCGGGTGGTCAACCCGGTTGTGGGAGGGAGTTTCGGAACAAAGTTAGATACAGACATATATGAATTCATTGCTATCCAACTCGCCCTCAAGACCAGAAAACCGGTGAAAATTCTGTTTACCAGGGAGGAGGAATTTCAGGCATTACCGCCAAGACAGCCTGCCGTGTTTACCATAGAGCAGGGATGTGACAAAGAAGGGAGGCTTACCTTCAGACACTGCGAAGCGATTCTTGATAACGGTGCATACACCTCTTGGGGCGCCACCACCCCGTCGGTGATGATTATGCCGATGTCTTCCCTCTATCGGGTCCCCAACGTCTATTTTAAGGCCACGTGCGTCTATACCAATAATATCTACGCCCAGGCCATGAGGGGATACGGCAATCCCCAGGCCACTTTTGCCGTGGAAACCTCAATGGATTCCCTGGCCGAAGAGGCGGGTATTGACCCGGCGGAATTCAGGCTGATCAATCGTAATCGACCCGGGGACGAGACTCCCATGAAGTTGAAAATAACCTCATGCGGCCTCGAGGAATGTATAACGGCAGTAAAGGAAAAGCTCAAATGGGATGATAAAAAGGGGAAGCAGAAGGGTCGGGGTGTGGGCATGGCCTCCCTTATTCATGTTGCCGGTGGCGCCAGGGTCACTAAGTCGGACGGCCACGGTATGATGATCAAACTTGATGAATATGGGCACGTGGACGTAATTGAAAGCGGAACAGATCAGGGCCAGGGTTCTCCAACGGTTATCTCTCAAATCGTTGCAGAGGCGTTGGGGGTCAGACCCGAGGATATTTTCCTGACTTTTGGGGATACTGCGCTCGCCCTGTGGGATGCAGGGACCCACGCCAGCCGGCATACATTCATGGCGGGCAATGCGGCAATAGGGGCTTGTGCAAAGGCTAAAAGGCAGATCCTTGAGATGGCGGTGGAGCAGATGCCCAAGATTATTAAGAGGGGCTTTAAGCGGAAAAAGAGAAAGGACCCCGAGTTCGTAGAGCCGGATCTGGATTTTGGATTGATAGCAAACCCGGAGGACCTGGATATCAGAGACAGGATGATCTTTCCCAAGAAAGATCCTGATCATCCCTACTTTAAGCTGCCTTTGACGCAGATTTTGCAAAATGGCCTGCACGTGGGGATTGGACAGAGCAAGGTGGTGATAGCCGAGGAGTTTTATGACCCACCCACTGAGATGTTAAATTGGGAAATGAAGGGGAACCTGTCCATGACCTATGCCTTTGGGACCTGTGGCGTTGAGGTGGAGGTGGATGAACAGACTGGAGAGGTTAAGATCCTGAAACTTGTTTCAGCCCACGACGTGGGTAAGGCCATGAATCCAACCCTTTTATTAGGCCAGATCTATGGCGCAGCCTACACAGGCGTGGGCTATGCCCTGACAGAGGAGATAAAGGTGCGTAATGGGAGGGTTATGAACCCCAGTTTTCGCGACTACCAGATGCTTACGGCCATGGACGTCGTCCCGATTGAACCGGTTGTCATTGAACCGATAGATGAGGCCGGACCCTACGGAGCAAAGGGTGTGGGCGAACCAGGCCTCGTACCCACAGCCCCGGCCATCGCCAATGCGGTGTACGACGCTATAGGTGTCCGTATCACAGACCTGCCGATCACTCCGGAGAAAATATTAACTGCTCTTAAGGAGAAAAAGTAATCAGGGGTCAGTAGTCAGAGGTCAGAAGTCAGAAAAACGAGTACCCAGAATCCAGCATCCAGCATCCAGCATCCAGTATCCAGTACCCAGTGCCCAGCAAGGAGATATGAATGTCTGACAGGTTTTATCGCTTAGGTTGTGACATTGGCGGCACCTTTACCGACTTTGTGCTGCTCAATGACCGCACGGGCGAGATGAAGATTAATAAATGCCTTACCACTCCGAGCGATCCCTCGGATGCCGTAGAGCATGGGATACGGCAATTAGAGGAGGTGGCCCCCGGTTTTGTCCAGGACTTAGATGAGGTGATTCACGGAACCACCTTAGTCATCAATTCCATCATCGAAAGAAAGGGCGCCAAGACCGGATTGATAACCACCAAAGGGTTCAGGGATGTCCTGGAACTCGGGAGAGAAATCCGGTATGCCCCATATGACATATTTGCGGAATTCCCCGAACCGTTGATCCCCAGGCGATTTCGTTTAGAGGTGGATGAAAGGGTTCGGAGTGACGGCACTGTCATCAAACCCTTAGATTGGGGAGAAGCGAGAGACGTGGTGCGCAGGATCATCGACATGGGCGTGGAGTCTATTGCCGTCTGTCTGCTCAACTCTTTTGAAAACCCTGCCCATGAACTGACAATCAAAGAGATAATAGAGGAAGAAGCCCCCGAAATCTTTGTCTCAATCTCCTACGAGGTCCTGCCTCAGATCAGAGAATATGAGAGGACCAGCACCACCGCCACCAATGCCTATGTGAAACCCCTGACCGGACGCTATCTCTCCAAACTCTCACTGAGATTGAAATCAATAGGTTTTAAGGGAAAACTCTTCATCATGCTGTCCAGCGGCGGCATCACATCGGTTGAAACAGCGGCCGAGTTCCCTGTCCGGATTATCGAGTCAGGCCCCACAGCCGCTGTCATTTCCGGTCAGTACTATGGGAAGCTGTTCGATATCCCCGAGATGTTCTGTTTTGATATGGGCGGTACCACGGCCAAGTCGTGCCTGATCCAGAAGGGGGTGGCCGGGGTTGTCCCTACCTTTGAAGTGGGCCGGGTCCAGAGGTTCATGAAAGGGAGCGGTCTGACCATCCAGGTGCCGGTCGTTGACCTGATGGAGATCGGGGCCGGTGGCGGAAGTATAGCAAAGGTGAGCAAGATGGGGACTTTGCAGGTCGGACCGGAAAGTTCAGGGGCTGATCCCGGTCCTATATGTTACGGTAGCGGGGGAACTGAGCCGGGTATAACCGATGCAGACCTGCTGCTGGGCTATCTCGATGAAAACTACTTTCTTGGCGGGGAGATGAAATTAGACAGGGAGGCGGCCAGACGCGGCATCGAAGAAAAGATCGCCCGGCCCTTAGGGGTCTCCTTTATCCAGGCCATCTGGGGCATCCATGACCTCATTAACGAAACAATGGCTGGAGCAGCCAAAACCCACATCGCCGAAAAGGGCGGCAACCCCAAGATCGTGACTGTTGCGGCCTTTGGCGGGGCCGGTCCGGTGCATGCCTATGGGTTAGCCAAAAAATTGGGAGCGGCAAGGCTCCTGGTTCCGCCCAATGCGGGCGTGGGTTCGGCCCTCGGTTTCTTTACCGCCCCCAGGGCATTCGATATGGTGAGAAGTCATAAGGTCGCCCTGAAAGAGGCGGATTTCAGTGAAATCGAAAAGATCTATCAGGAGATGGAGATCGAAGGGGCAAAGACCCTCCAGAAATCGGGCGAAGCAGAAGATATCAGATTCGAGCGTTCCGTGGATGCCCGCTTTGTGGGGCAGGGTTCCGAGACCAACGTTTCCATTCCGGAAACCAGTTTTGCCGATGTAAACAGGGAAGATGTGAGAAACCGCTTTGATGAGGCCTATAAAAGACTCTACGGCAGGACATATCCTGATTCACCTGTGGAGTTCATCAATTTCAAGATAAGGGCCAGCCTGCCCGAACGACTCTTGCAGTTGCCTAAGATCGATCCCGCTGATAAAGGGACCTCCCTCGATGATGCGGTAAAGGGGCAACGCAAGGCATATTCCGGGATTGTCAAGGATTTCATCCCATACACGGTTTACGACCGGTACAAGCTCTTTCCGGATGCGAAATTCCGGGGTCCGGCCATTATCGAAGAAAGGGAATCCACAGTGATTGTAGGAGAAGATGCCTCTGTCTCTGTGGATGAGTATGGGTTTTTGTGGATTGAGTTGGGGAATTGAGGGATTGCAAATTTAGGAATTGAGGAATTGAAGGAATGTTCTTTTTTTAATTCCTAAATTCCTCAATTCTTGAATTCCTGAATTTCTTCTATTCAAGGAGGTTAAAAAATGGGACAGAAATTTGATCCCATCACATTAGAAATACTGTGGCGCAGATTGATTTCCATTGTGGACGAAGCGGATAGCACAGTCGCCCGTACAGCTTTCTCGAGCCTGCTCAGGGACGCCCATGATTACACCTGTATGTTTACAGACCGGAAGGGAAGAGAACTGGCACAAGGGTCCTTTGCCACGCCGGGCCAGTCCGGGGCCATGGCATTAGGGATCAAGAATCTCGTCAAGAAACTCCCTGCAGACAGCTTCGGGCCGGGCGATGTGTATATCACCAATGACCCCTGGGCCTTGGCCGGGCACTTAAACGATGTTTGTGTTATGAGTCCCATCTTCCACAAAGATAAATTGATCGGTTGGACCGCCTGTGTATTCCACCACTCAGATATCGGGGGCCGGGTATCCTCTGACAACCACGACGTGTTTGAAGATGGCCTCTTTATCCCCTTGGTCAAGCTTGAGGAGGGCGGCGTGCTCAATCAGGCCGTCATCGATATGATCCAATGGAACGTACGTACCCCGGAGGAAGTAACGGGCGACATCCGTTCACAGATCGCGGCCAATCATGTGTGCGCCGATAAGATCTGCGAGATGCTTGACGAATACCAGTTAGATGGTCTGGACGACCTGGCAGAGGAGATTATCAGCCGTACAGAGAGGAGTATGCGGAATGCCATTGAAAAGGTGCCGGACGGGCTTTATGAGGCAGAAGGGATTGTGGAACAGATGGAGGGCAAGAATGACATAGTCATCAAGGTGGCGGTTAACGTGGAGGGAAACGGGATAACGGTTGACCTTGCAGGTTCTTCGCCCCAGGTGGAGTGGGGGGGCAACGTGGTTTATAATTTCACCTATGCCTACGTGTTCATGGCCATGAAGAGCATGTTTGATCCGGACATACCCAACAACGACGGGTGTGCGGAACCGATCGCCATGACCGCCCCCGAGGGGAGCGTCGTCAACTGCAGGTTTCCCGCAGCCGTGGCAGCAAGAATGCAGGTCGGACATTTCCTGACGGAAATCATTTACAGGGCCATGGCCAAGGTCCTGCCGGATCGGGTCATCGCGGGAAGCGGCGGGACCCCCGCTACAATGAATGTGTTCTATGGCAAGCGGCATGACGCGACTCCCTGGCACGCTGTCATCATACGGGGGGGCGGCATGGGCGCAAGCGCCCGCAATGACGGCTATTACGATTACATATTCCCTGCCAACGGCGCCAACACGCCTGTGGAAATATTTGAGAGCGACACACCCCTTATCATAGAGAAAAGAGAGTTCTTAACAGATTCAGGAGGACCTGGAGAGAAGATGGGCGGCTTGGGGAGAAGAGTTGTTTTCAGGGTGCCTGACGACGAGTATGCACCGACCCCTCCTGTTAATTTGGGGATACAGTCGGGAAGATATCGCTATCCTCCTGAGGGCCTGTTTGGCGGTAAAGATGGCGCCAAAGCGCAGTTTCTGATTAACGACAAGGACGGCAATCCTTATGGATTGACCCAATTCGGGCCAGGGGATGTGGTTACCATGGATGCTGCCGGTGGAGGCGGTTACGGAGACCCCTTAAAGCGGGAACTGTCGCTTGTCGAAACGGATGTGGC
>JAUWPC010000383.1 GCA_030611815.1 Desulfobacteraceae bacterium | reverse complement strand
CCCCAAAGAAAAACTCAAGTTTGCGGCAAAGGAGACAATTATGGAGAGGAAAGTTAGGATTACTGTTTTGCTGTTGGGGATCTTTGTCCTCATTTGGCCAGGAACTATTGTTGCCCAGAAAAAGAAATCGGTCAATGAAAGGATTCTTGAAATCCTCATCGAAAAAAATATCATTACAAAGGCCCAGTATGAGGATTTATTGAAACAGGCAAAAGAGGAGGAATCCCAGCAAGTAAAAGCCCAAGAGAAGAAAGATAAAAAACCCAAGGTAACCGCAGGGTTCAAAAGGGGCTTCTATATTGAAACGGCCGATAAGAAATCCAGAATCTTATTGCGTGGACGTCTTCACGGTGATTTCAAGGCGTACTTAGGAGATAATCCCCAGCATGACTCCTTTTTCATACGTCGTGCCCGGTTGGCCCTCGCTGGGAGAGTGTATGAAGACTATGCGTTTCGGATCGAAGCGGAATTTGCCAAGGGTGGCGCGCGGCTGAATGATGCCTTCCTGAATTTCCAATATTACAAGCCGGTTCAATTTTTATTCGGTCAATTCAAGGTTCCCTTTTCCATGGAAGAGATGCATTCGGATAACTGGATCGACTTCATGGAACGCTCTATCGCCAACAAAATCTCACCTTCCCGTGATATCGGAATGATGTTTCACGGGGGTATCGGTGCCCAGGCATTTTATTATCAACTGGGTCTTTTTAACGGATATAAGCTGAATGAACCCTCAGACGCGGATGACGGTAAAGATCTTGCCGGCCGCATAGTGGTTGCGCCATTTTTGAAGTCCGGGATGGCGTCTATTCAAGGCCTCCGCTTGGGCGCTTCGTTCACATGGGGGAACGAGGACCTGACCAAAGATCAGTGGTGGAACTCGGGGAAATGGACAACGGCCGCCGGAACCACTTACCTGGGAATGAGCGATGGTGTGGTGCAAGACGGGACGCGGATAAGAGGCGGTGCAGAACTCTACTGGGACTGGGGCTCTACAAAGCTGCAGTCGGAATACATGATCGTAAAATTAGGTGGTCTCAAGAAAGGTGCCATGAGAAATGATTATAACATATGGGGCGGATATGTTTATCTTTCCCACTGTTTGACCGGAGAGAAATTTGTCTTCAAGAATGGCAAACCAGGGCGTATTGTTCCGTTGAGGCCCTTTAGGCTTAGTGGGGGTGAATGGGGAGCCTTTCAAATTGGCGCCAGGTTGGAGATGGTGAAAGGAGACCAGGGGCTCCTCAATCAGGGATTTGTGGATCCCAGCAAGTATACCAACAGGGCGGCCGGGGTCACTTTTGGAATTAACTGGTACCCTGTGGACATGATTCGGTTAATGCTGAATTACTACCACATGGACTTCGGAGACAGTATTGCTGTGGGAGATACAACGATCGATCACGAGGATGTTATTCTAACCCGCGTTGAGCTGGCCCTTTAAGGGGATAAGGAGTGTAAGATGAACTTAAACACTAAAGATGGCCACCACCACCAGCACTGAAAATTCAGGTCTTCTTGACGTCCTGCTTCCAGCGTTTACCCAGGATGCCGGACTTTGACAGATGGAAGGCGTCCCGCCGCGGCATCCCTAACTTCTTTGACGACTCCGTCCCACTTGGCAATTGACAAGTGATTGGGGGCAGGATAATAATTGATATTTACAAGGCATTGAGCAAATGTCGGGTTGGCTCTGATGCCTTATTATTAATGCATTGAGCGTTGTTTGTTTTGGGGACAGGGGAGGACCATGGAAGGATTAAGCCTGATCGATTTAGCAGAGAACAACACAATAAGAGAGCAGCAAAAGAGGGGGGAGCAGGTCAAAAATCCCTTTGAGTCGGACGAATTTAAGGCGGCAAACAGGATCTCCATTGATGTGACAAATATGTTCGATGCCCCAGGGCCAGGATCTGTCAGCAGGAAAGATGTGGAATCTTTGATCCCAGAGGTTATCAAGGCCCATCAGATGCTGAAAGATGGAGAAGGGGATATTTATGACCATGGTATTGCCATGACCGGATGGCAAGACCTTCCTGTTCAGATCAGTGAGGAGCACCTGACAGGAATCAGATCGATTACGAGTGAATTGTCCAGGGAGGTGGACGCATTCGTTTCACTCGGTATCGGAGGATCTTATCTCGGGATTGAAGCGACTTTCAAGGCCTTGACACATAATTACTTCAACCAGTTGACAAGGGACGAGAGGGGAGGCGCTCCCGAGATCTATTTCTTAGGCCAGAATATGGACCCTGATTTTTTCAGGGATACCTTAGACATGCTGAAAGGGAAGCGGATCGGCATAAATGTCATCTCCAAGTCTGGCACTACCACAGAAACCGCTATAGCCTTCAGGATCATCCGGAAGCTGATGGAGGAAAACTGGGGCAATGACACCGATCGCATGATACTTGTAACCACGGATGGGACACGGGGAGCATTGAAAGAAATGGCCGGGAAAAGGGGCTATCGTACATTCGTGATCCCGGACAACATCGGGGGGAGGTATTCCGTCTTAACCGATGTGGGCTTAGTGGGATTGTCTATGGCCAATATTGATATCGAAGAATTTGTGGCAGGTTTCAGGGCCATGAGGGATATTACCTCGGTGGATGATTTCTGGCATAACCCTGCACTGGTTCATGCGGGCCTCAGGCATGCCGCATGGAGTGCAGGAAAAAAGATTGAAGTGGTGGCCACCAATGCGGTCTCTCTTTATTCCGTGGCGAGGTGGATGGAGCAGCTTTTCCCGGAGAGCGAGGGGCACGACGGCCACGGTCTCTGGGTGTCCCCCTCTCTCTATTCTGAAAAACTGCACGCCAACGGGCAGATGGTCCAGCAGGGCGAAAGAAATATTATCGAAACCTTTCTGCTTCTTAGGGAGCATGATAACCGGATCCAGATGCCGAGAACAGACAACAATCTGGATGGACTGGATTTTCTTGTGGACAAAGGACTGGATATGAATTTTGTCAACCGGATGGTTGTTG
>JAUWPC010000344.1 GCA_030611815.1 Desulfobacteraceae bacterium | reverse complement strand
AAGAAAAGAGAAATCAAGAAAGTTGACAGGGGGAGAGACCATGACCATCCGCTTGACATCGGTCAGGCTTTCAATACATTGCGCATTGACCCAGGCCCCGAAGGAATATCCTGCCAGGTCGATGGACGTCTTTCCCAATCCACCAAGGAATGCCACCGCGGCCCTCACATCCTCCTGTTCGCCTGTTCCGTTATCATAAGCGCCGTCACTTTGACCAACACCCCTGAAATTGAACCTCAGCGTAGTATACCCTTTTTCCCCATAGGCCCGGACCACCGATTCAACCACGTTGTTGTGCATCTCCCCGCCATAAAGGGGGTGAGGATGTGTCACAACTACCCCGTTCTGGGTCTGGCTTTCGCTGATCAGACCCTCTATCTTCACTCCCTCTGATTCGAAAAAGATCTTCTCTTCTTTCATTTCACCACCCCAAAGGATTCATGCTCTTAGCCCCGTTAAATGGCCGATCTATGATCAATGTTCTGTGACGACTGAATGACAATTGAATAACGGCAGAAGCCGAATGACAACTAATGACAGGTGTCTGTTAAAGAACTTAGCGATAAGCGACTGTAGGTGAAACCGCTGACCTTGAGTGAAAACTACCCTAAATCACATGAACCTGCAACTTTTTTCCTCAAAGCCCTCCTCCTGCCTTTTTAAGTCAATCACCACCCCTAAAAGGGTCTTTGATCCCGCTAAAAGCGGGACTCACCGCAGACGCAGAGTTTAGTTTTTGATTTGTTTTCCTTTGATCCCGTAACAAAAACCCCCTTTGCGGTCTTAGCTTGAGCCCGCCGATGGTGGGACGGGCGGTGAAAAACATTCTGTCACTTACCCGCCTAATCCCGCACCAGCGGGACTGGGGCGATCCCGCCTTGCGAGAAGGTTCAACGGGTTTTAACATCTTCCTTCAAATGATTTGGGTAATCCGTGTAACCTGCCCGCTCGTGCCTTGCAACCCGCCCGCCTCGCGTTGCGAAGCATTGCGGGCAGGTAGGCAGGCGGGTCTGCGAAACCTGCCCGCTTGTGCCTCGCAGTGGCACCGCACCGCGGCATCTTCGACAGGCGGGTCTGCGGATTAAAAAGAGCCATTTTTATGTTTACATACCACAAAATCTGGTTTATAAAGACATAATAATCATCTAAATAAGGAGATAATTATGAGCTACCTGGCGGTAAAAGACCTCAAGAAAACGCGTTCCCTGCGTGAAAGGCTCGAAAAGGAGCGAGAGTTGGTACTTACAAAGGACGGTCAGCCTTTTGCTTTGATTATTGGAATCCCACCGGAAAACGTAGAAAAATCCCTTGCTGAAATACGGCGGGCCATGTTTTCGACGGCAGTTATGGGGGCCAGGGAAAAAGCTGTTTCAAACCCACCGGGCCAGGGGGATATTGATGATGAAATCATGACGAGCAGAAGGAATCGTGGGATAAAGTGAAAATCGTCATTGATACAAACGTACTGATTTCCGGTATGTTGAATCCATCCGGCCCATCTGGAAGGATTGTCGATTTATTGAGGTCCGGTTCGTTGCAGGTTGTTGTTGATGACAGGATTTTGAGCGAATACACGGATGTTCTTCGCAGAAAATATTTTCTCGGGTATTTTAGGAAGTCCGAACGTGAGGATGTCATTGAGTATCTCTCTAAGAATTCCTATTACACTTTATCGCGAATCGTGGCCCAGGACATGCCTGACGAAGGCGACGTACCTTTTCTGGAGATCGCCCTGAGCGAAAGGGTTCCCTTGATTACCGGCAATCTCAAGCATTATCCTGAGCGCGCAAGAATGGGGTGTAATGTCCTATCGCCCAAGCAGTTTATCGATCGGTTTTTTGCGACAGGGAATCGGGCCAAGCTAAATGTTTAATATTTTCTCCTCGCTCCAAGTTTGATGGCCTCGTAAAAGTTAGCCAGAAACTGCTCAATCACTGATTATATAATATTTCGTTCTATAAGGTGTAATCAGATGACAATCGAAAAGCGTTACAGAAAAAGATACAAATCAGGGAACACTCCTTGGGACGCCGGTCAGCCAGATTTCAATCTTATCGAAATTGTGACCAAAAATCCTATTCTGAGCTGCAAAGTCTTAGATGTTGGCTGTGGAACCGGAGACAATTCCATATGGCTTGCCCAGAACCGCTTTCAGGTTATTGGTACTGATATTTCGGACATTGCTATAGAGAAAGCAAAAGAAAAAGCTTCTAAAGCCAACGTTAAATGCGATTTCATACTTGTTGACTTTCTTAAGAACAAAATTGAAGGAGCTCCTTTTGGTTTTGTATTTGACAGAGGCTGTTTTCACTCATTCAGTTCTGAAGATGATCGAAGAAGGTTTGCACAAAATGCCGCTACTCATTTGGAAGAAGCTGGCCTGTGGCTAACAATCGTTGGCAACGCTGATGAGGTTCGCCAAGGTCCTGGCCCACCTCAACGGACTGCAGGAGATATAGTCTTGGCAGTGGAGCCTTATTTTGAGATTCTTTCACTTCAATCAAGCCACTTTGGATCGAATCGTCCAAATCCACCCAGAGCCTGGAGGTGTCTGATGCAGAAACGGCATGTCACATAGTTGTTTTTAATATTTACTATAATTGCTCATATAACCAACGGATGAACCAGACGCGAATTACTCGCGGATCTTACCATTAAGGGCTGTGCTGGCTTGAAAGGTGTCAGGCCCGCTGATTATCAGTAAAATTAGGTGAATGAAGGAGAAATAAAATGCTAAATGTAGAATTGGACAAAGTAGCAGGTATCGCAACTTTAAGGCCAGATGGAGCATTATCAGAAAATGATTTTGAATCCGCGTATAGAATAATCGATCCATACATAGAGAAATCTGGAAAGCTCAGGGGCCTTATAATAAGCACAAAGACATTTCCTGGCTGGGAATCTTTTGGTTCCATAATAAAGCATTTTAAATTTGTTAAGGAGCATCATAAGAAAGTGTCTCATGTGGCTCTTGTTACAGACTCTGTATTGGGGGATTTTGCTGAAAAGATAGCAGAACACTTTGTCTCCGCAGAAATTAAACACTTTGCATTTGATGAGTTAAGTAGCGCACAAAGCTGGATTTTAAATGCCGAATCAGAGTGAATCACCCAACAAGGCCGTGCACAGGAAGCCAAAAGCGCCGCTTCGCTCTTTTTGTCTCCTGTGACAGCTGGCGTTATGCCTCTATGTTCGGGATATTGGCATAGCTTTGTTAAAAAGGATAAAGAAGAATGAATAGTGAGGTTGTCATATTTTTTTACTACATTTTGATAACCCTTTCAGGGGTAATTGCATCTGCACTGGCGGGGGTATTTCTGATATGATATCGAAGGGTGCAAGCCATTTTGCAGCAGGGAGGATAAAATGGAGAATATAATTCAGGAAAAAATTGACAGAGTTTTGGATGGTATTCAAGATCCTCAGACCGGTATGTCAATTTCACAAT
>JAUWPC010000214.1 GCA_030611815.1 Desulfobacteraceae bacterium | reverse complement strand
TCATTTACTGTACCATTTCTGGTGGCCGGAGGAATTTCATTTATAGGAATGATCTTATCTCTTTTTCTTAAGAAACCAACTTAACCATGTTTTTCCATTTCTTCGATGAGCTTTGACAACTCCGTACATTTAGCCCGTAATTTCTGGTAGTTTTCCATTCTTGAACCCGTTTTTTCTCTTCCGCCCTCTAATGATTTTGGTACATCCGGCATCCCTTCCATATCGCCTTTGAGATAGCCCCCCTCAAGCAGGCTTACAAAATAATCGGCGATCTGTTCCGGGGTGTAAGAACCCGGGCCGGGCTTGTACCACTTATAGACCCAGTTACACATCCCTATTATGGCAAAGGCCTGCAGTTTTGGATCTGCATTCCTGAAAAGCCCCTCTGATATCCCCTCCTCGATGATTTCCTCAACAATCCGGGTGTATTTCCTTTTTTCTCTGCGAATTTTTCTGAATTCCTTCTCGGGCAACTGATTTTCTTCGGTGAAAAAAACAGAGAACATGGAAATCGACTGAATAATGATCCCCTTGATATGATTTTGGATAATAAGCCTTAATCTCACATCGGGCGGGAGTTCCTTTCCGGCAATCTTATCAGTGTTTCTGAAGATGTTTTCCAATGCCTGGATGTAGATCCTCGATAGGAGTTTTTCCTTACTGGATACGTAATGATATAGCGCGGCTTTAGTAATCCCTAACTCCTTTGATACATCATCGAGGGTAGTTGACCTGTACCCCTTTCTGTGAAAGAGTTCTGCGGCGGTATCAGTGATTTTCTGTATTCTCAGACTTTTATCCAAGCCTCTAAAATCCGATTTTCCAGCCTTTGTTCCCATCTATATGACCCCCCTCTTTTTGAATCCGCAGATTTCGCAGACCCGCCTGCCATTGCAAGGCACGAGCGGGCAGGTTACACGGATTACTCTACTCATTTCTTTAGTTGAATATAATAAATTTGAAAATTTCCCTTGACAGCAAAATATAGATATTGTTAGATTTGTAACTAAACAGTCATTAAAACTATCTGAACAGTTAGTAACATGTTTCAACTTGATTGTAAAGAGGAAATCGTGCCTGAATGAAAATCCTGTCCAGGCATTATCAGGGCAGCGACAGGGAGAATGGGGGGGAGAAATGGGCGAGACAAATGAGAAGGCGGTGCAAAATACTCAAGAAGGAAATTGGGATGACTACATCAAGGCATATTATGAGAAGCCCGCAAGTTTCAAGAGTTGGTCGGGATATGACTTAGCGGAGATCTACACTCCCGAGCACAGGCCTGACGAGAATTATAAGCAGAATATAGCGGATGCAGGGACCTATCCATATACCAGGGGAATTCACTCCAATATGTTCAGGGGCCGTTTGTGGACCAAACGAGAGGTGGTGGGAATCGGTTCGCCGGCAGACACCCATGAGCGGCTCAAATATTTGTCCCAACATGGCGGCTCAGGCCTGAATACCATTGCCGATGTGACCTACGAGATGGGGTTGGATGCGGACCATCCCTGGGCCGTAGATGAGGTGGGGCTGACCGGGGTCAATATTACCTCCATCAAGGATATGGAGACGCTGACCAAAGACATCCCCTTAGACAAGGTGAGCTGGTCTCTAATCACCGCATCGACTGCATCCTCGGTCACCATGGCCCAGTACGTGGCAGTCGCGCAGGATGCCGGGTACGATATCGGCATCTTACGCGGCTCTATCCAGAATGACCCGATTCACTTCAGGTACTGTGGTTTCCGGCCTGCATGTCCCCTGGACCTTTCGATCAAACTGGGATCAGATGTGATGGAGTATTGCACGAAGAATCTGCCCAAATGGTACTATACTACCGTCAACATGTATGATCTGAGGGAACAGGGGGTCACCGCCCCCCAGGAGGTGGCCTTCGGCTTCGGGATTGCCATGTGCTACATAGATGAGCTTATTCGGAGAGGTCTTGATATCGACGAGTTTGCCCCAAGGTTCACCTTCTATGTCTCATGTCACATGGATATCTTTGAGGAGGTGGCCAAGATCCGCGCTGCCCGGCGGATGTGGGCCCGATTAATGAAAGAGAAGTATGGCGCCAAGGATCCCAGGTCCATGCAGTTCCGTTTTGCTGTCCACACGGCGGGGTGTTCCCTTGTGCCCCAACAGCCTTTCAACAATATGATTCGCATTGCCTACGAGGCATTGGCCGCTGTTTTGGGTGGGGTCCAGTCCCTACACTGCTGCTCATATGATGAACCCATGTGCCTTCCCACGGAAAAGGCCCATCTGCAGGCCCTGAGGACCCAGCAGATTCTGGCCTATGAGACAGGCGTCACCAATGTGGCCGATCCCTTAGGCGGGTCCTACTATGTGGAGAGTCTGACCGACAAAATTGAAGAGGAAACCCTCAAGGTGATGAAAGAGGTTGAGGATGTGGGTGGAATGGAAGAGGCGATACGCACCGAATGGTTAGACCGGCAGTTCGAATCAGAGGCCGTCAAACGACAGAAAGAGCTGGATAAAGGAGAAAAATTAGTGGTTGGGGTGAATGTGTTCACCACGGAGCAGGAAAAAACAACCCCTTTGGGGGTGCAAAAGGTCTCTTCAAACTCGGCAAAACAGCAGGTAGCAGAGGTTAAAGAGCTAAAACGGACCAGAGATATAAATCGACTGAATGACGCTGTCAAGCGCTTGCGGGACGATGCCAATGACAGCAAAAATGTTATTCCTGCCATGATTGAGGCCACGAGGGCATCAGGTACCACTGGAGAGTTGTTGGGCACTGTCAGAGAGGTCTTCGGCTATCCCTACGATCCCATGGAGACTATAGAATCCCCCTTCAATTTCTGATTTTTTGAGGAGCATACTGATGGTTATGAAGAAAAGAATCAAAGTACTGGTCACCAAGGTCGGCCTGGACGGTCACGATCGTGGGGCAAAGGTCGTTTCCTCCCTGCTCAAGGAGGCAGGAATGGAAGTCATCTATTTAGGGATGTTTCAACGGCCTGAAAGTATCGTCAAGGCGGCCATTGATGAAGATGTGGATGTGATTGGCCTAAGTTATCTTTCCGGGGAGCATCTCATTTTCACCCCCAAGATCGTGGATGAGATGAAAAAAAACAACTTTGATGATGTGTTACTCATCGCCGGGGGCACTTTTCCGGCTGAAGATATTCCCACCATGGAGGAAATGGGCATTGACAAGGTCTTCAGGGCGGGATCTCTCACAAAATCTATCGTGGACTATATCAAAGACCATGTTGAAGAATAGAATAAGAGATGAAAAAGAAACTAAATACCAGTGAGATGGTGAATAGGTTATTGGCAGGCGACCGCCGTTCGGCAGCCCGTCTGATCACACTTGTAGAAAATGAGATGGACGATCACCATGAGGTGATGAGCCTTGTCTATCCCCATACGGGCCAGGCAATGATCCTCGGGATAACAGGCGCCGGAGGAACCGGCAAGAGCACATTGACGGACCATCTCATTGGCAAATTCCGTGAGCAGGGCAAGAAGGTGGGAGTGGTGGTGGTGGATCCGAGCAGTCCCTTTTCGGGAGGCGCCTTTTTAGGGGACCGTATCCGACTTCAGAGCCATTCACAGGATGATGGCGTTTATATCCGCAGCCTGGCATCCAGGGGATATCTCGGGGGTCTTTCCCGGGCCACGTACGATGTGATCCGTATTATGGAGGCCATGGGAAATGAGGTCGTCATTGTAGAGACCTTGGGCGCGGGCCAGGACGAGGTTGACGTGATACATATCGCCCACACATGCTTAGTGGTGGTTACGCCGGGAATGGGTGATGATATCCAGGCCATGAAGGCGGGAATCATGGAGATCGCAGACATCATTGTGCTCAACAAGGCTGATCTGGATGGGGCAGACAGATCTCTTCGTCATCTGCAGGGAGCCTTGACAGTGGGATCTTTTGAGGAAGGAGAATGGATGCCCCGCGTTGTGCCGACTGTTTCTGCGGCTAATAAACCAGAGGACCTCCAGGGTATCGATGAACTTACTGTAACAATAGCAGAACATCAGGCCTATTTGCGAAAGACCAGGGCCATCGAAAGGGTAAGATATAACAGGGTGGAACAAGAATTGGGGCTGATCTTCAAGGATGAACTCCAAAAGATTATTTTCAAAGGCCTCAAAGGGACCGGCAAGAAAAGGGAATATATTGAGAGCATCATTGAACAAAGGAAGGACCCCTATTCGGTGGTCGAAGAGGTGCTGAATACCTATCTGCTCCCAGGGGAATGAGATCAAATGGACAACCAGAATGGTTCAGAGACAATTGGGCGTCGAGATAAAGGGATCCACCGGGGAGGACTCCACTTATTAAAGGAGAAAAGGGTCTCAGACATACTGGTATTTGGTGGCGGTACCATTCCAAAAAAGGACTTAGAGAAACTAAAATCATTAGGTATCGGCGAAATCTTTACCACGGGGACAGATACCGATGCCATTATTGCCTATTTAGTGCTTGGACGAAATGACTTCCTCATTTCATAATCATAATCCTAATCTTACTCAAAGCGATTATGATTAAGAGTAAGATTAAGAGTATGAATCCAAAAACAAATTTCAAATGTGGCAATTATTTCGTCCTCATTCCTAAATCCAAAATAGTGCATGAACCGGGTTTTCGTTTAGGCACTATTTAGACAGAACTTTAGAGGAGCCAAAGCATGTCAAAACTATTTAATGATAATGCTATTGAGGAGATAGACCGAGAGAAAAGCCGATGGCAGGAGCAGGTTTACCAACCTGCAGAAGGGGTTGAGAAGGTCTTTGAGACCCTTTCCGGCATACCCATTGAACCGCTATACACTCCAGCGCATACGGCTGAGATGGACTATCTTAATGATTTAGGCTTTCCCGGCCAGGAGCCCTATGTTCGGGGTGTTCATCCCACCATGTACCGTGGTCGGACCTGGACCTTGAGGCAGTTGGCAGGCTTTGGTCCTCCTGAGGAGACAAACATGAGGTATAAATTTCTTCTCAAGGAAGGGGCCACGGGCATAAACGGGGTTTTTGATTATCCTACCCTCCGGGGATTTGATTCTACGGACCCTTTCGCCCGAGCCGACGTAGGACGAGGCGGGGTAGCCATCGACACAATAGAGGATATGCGTATTCTTTTTGACGGCATACCTATAGATAAGATCAGCACTTCCTTAGTCACATGCCAGCCCATCTGCAATATCACCGTTCAATCCATGTATTTCGCCAATGCCCAGATGCGAAATGTATCACTTGATAAACTGACCGGGACAAGCCAAAACGATTTTTTAATGGAGACGGTCATTACGGTTGCACCGGAGCTTTTGCCCCCTAAGTTTTCTTTTAAATTGAGCTGCGATGCCATTGAGTACTGCACTAAGCATGTTCCGCGCTGGAACCCCATAAGCTTTGCCGGCTATAACTATCGCGAATCCGGATGTTCAGCGGCTCAGGAGGTGGCTTTTGTTATTGCCAATGCGACCGCCTGCTCCGAGGAGTTGATCCGAAGGGGGCTTGCAATAGACAGCTTTGCTCCCCGTCTCAGCTTCTTCCTCTCTGCCCACAGCGACTTTTTTGAGGAGATTGCCAAGTACCGAGCTGCCAGAAGGATCTGGTTTCGCATAATGAAGGAGCGCTTTGGGGCAAAAAACCCGCGTTCTTTGACGTTGAGGTTTCATGTCCAGACCGCAGGAGTCGCCCTGACTGCTCAACAACCACTGAATAACATATCACGGGCCGCCTATCACGCCCTGTCGGCAGTGCTTGGCGGAGCCCAGTCGGTTCATATTGATGGATACGATGAGGCCCTATGCACACCGACCGAGCTTTCCTCCCTCACGGCCCTCAGAACCAACCAGATCCTCCAATTAGAAACAAGGGTAACTAACACCATTGATCCGTTAGGGGGTTCTTATTTTGTGGAGACCTTGACCAATAAAGTGGAGGAAGAAACCCTCAGGCTTTTGGACGAAATAGAGGGAATGGGAGGGATTGTGAAAGCAGCGGAAACCGGATGGATACATAGCGAGATCTCCAATTCAGCATATGAATACC
>JAUWPC010000089.1 GCA_030611815.1 Desulfobacteraceae bacterium | reverse complement strand
ACACCGGGTGATGTGGGGTAACCTATTAATTTGGCTTAGAATTTTGTTAAACAGCTATGTTTTTCATCCCGCCTATCGGCGGGACTCACGCAAAGGACCCCAGTACCATCTGCCGGAGCTACGGGGCAGGCGCTAAGGGGGCTTTTTTGTTGCGGAATCAAAAGAAATCAAATCAAACAGCAAACTCTGCGTGCTCTGCGTCTTTGCGGTTAATACAGGTTTTTCGTGAAAAACTTTACCACAAAACGGTTAATTTTTTCTCAGGAATATTCAGGTTATCGCTGATTTTCTTTAAGCCCTCTGAATTACCATCGAATAATAGAGCGATATCAAAGGATTCGGGATCGATTTTTTTCAGATCCTTCCAATTGTTATAGTGACCAACCAAAATAAGCTTTAGACGCTTCTCTTTTATTACGGAATCCACAAAGTCTTTCACCATAGGAGGTCCAACAAAAATGATACGGACAGGGGACCACTTTTCAATGGAGGTCAATTTTTTGGTCAATGCGTCTCTGAGATGGTTGTATTCTCGTAGCCTGGACTTTACAAATCGGACGGCCAGCTGAGATTTGGCTTCCAGGCCTTTTGGTGTTAAGAGATAGAGGTAGCCTGATTTATGGGGGTTCTTTTGGAAGTCTTTTATCTTAACAAGGCCTTTTTCTGAAAGTTTTTTGAGCAGGAAATTCACGTGGCCAAGGCTTATGCCTGATTGTTCTGATAATTGTCTTTGGCTGGTGACGCTTTGGGTCTCCAAAGCGTTTAATAATGGGAAATACTTTTCGAAGAGTTCCATTTTATATTACCCCCTGGGGCCGCTCCTTTGAATCATTATAGGTCAGAGAAGATAGCTCTGCCGGCTCTGCGGGAACAATTATATAGATACGTTCGAGAATGAACACTGAATATATACAAAAGGAGTTATTGTGTCAATAGGAAAATGTACCAGTAAGAGGAGAAACGACAAGAGCTCAAGACAAGATCTCGGTTTACATCCCGAACCTGAATAGGAGGCTGTCCGAAATAGGCACAATTTTGGGCATAATGGCCGTTTTTCGGGTTGCCTTTGGAAGACAACTTGTTGATTTTATGAAATTTTTGGTTGGTGGAGGCGGGGGGAGTCGAACCCCCGTCCGGAAACATTCCATTTAGGCGTCTACATACTTAGCCCAATTTTTCAGTTTCGCCCCAAGGGTCGCAATTGGGCATGGCTGCCAAGGGGCTAACCTGTGTAAGTTTTCGCTTTACCGTCCCACAGGTCTGACAGAGCAGCTAGCCTGCTAATCGACGTCTTGTTCGGGCACGCAGGCAAAGACCGAGAAGACGTTAGCCTAATCTATGCGGCTAAAGCATATGCATAATCATCTGCATTTGTGTTAAACCCACCTGTTTTACGAGCAGCTGGAACCTCGGTATGCAACCTAAACTTCAACTATCCCCGTCGAAGCCGTTTCGCCCCCTCAAACTAAAGACTTGGTTAAATTGTTGAGGAATAAAATAGTTGTTATTGTTGATTGGCTATTTAGTGCCCGAAGGAAAACTGTCTTTTTCGTTCAGACACTGTTTGGAAAAATAACTATTGTTATAAGAAATGTCAATACCTATCACGTTTACGTACCTGATCGATCTCCCGTTTCAGCTCCTTTTCCTTCAAAACCCGCCTCTTGTCATATTTCTTCTTTCCTTTTGCCAAGGCGATTTCCACCTTGGCCCTGCTCCTTTTAAAATAGATCTTGGTAGGAATCAGGGAGTATCCCTTTTCCACGGTTTTTCCGATCAGACGCTTTATCTCCCTTTTGTTTAACAGGAGTTTTCTGGTCCTCATAGGATCCAGCTCAACACCATGGGCAAAGGGATAGGGAGATATGTGCAGGTTATGGAGAAAAACCTCTCCCTCTTTTACCCTTGCATAACTGTCTACCAGACTGGCCCTCCCTTCCCTGAGAGACTTCACCTCAGCGCCCAAAAGAACAATCCCTGCCTCCATGAAGTTATCAAGGTAATAATTATAGCCGGCTTTTTTATTCCGACAAACAGTTTTTATGCCCGAATCCCGAACCTTTGACATGCAACATCCCCATCCCAAAACCCTTCGGCCGTCATTCAGTTGTCATTCAATCCTCATTGGACATTGGACTTTGGACCTTGGACCTTGGACTCCTCAATAGTCAATCGCCAATCCCGCACATCGCGGTTCAATATTCTCTTTGTCCTTCAATCATCAATCAACAATCATAAATCATCAATCCAACAGGTATCCCTTTTCCTCTAATTCCGGAAACATGCGTTTGGTCCCCTCTAAGATATAGGCCCGCACCTCCTTAGCGGTATTTAATGCCATTATCTTTTTTAAGTCTGCCTTAGCCTGTTCCAACGGTATCGTCCTCACCATCTTTTTGATAAGGGGAATGGCCCCTGCATTCATGCTGAGTCGATCGATGCCGATTCCCAATAAAATAGAGACACAAAGAGGATCTCCCGCCATCTCTCCGCAAAGGGCAACCTCGATCCCGGCATCCCTTGCCGCACTGACCACCTGCCGGATCATCCTGAGAATAGCCGGGTGAAATGGCTCATACATATAGGCCACATGCTCGTTGATCCTGTCAATGGCGAGGGCATACTGGATAAGATCGTTAGTCCCGATACTGAAAAAATCCACATGGCGGGCCAGGACCTCGGCCATGGTAACGGCAGAGGGGATCTCCACCATGATACCCACTTCCATGTTGGTGTCATATCCAATATTATCGCGGTTCAGGCCTTCTTTGACCTGTTCCAGGATCTGTTTTGCGTCTAATAGTTCCTGCAAACCGGATATCATGGGAAACATCAGTTGAATCTTGCCGTAGAGACTCGCCCTGAGAATGGCGCGAAGCTGGGTCTTAAATATCTCCGGCTCTTTAAGACAGAACCGTATCGCTCTCAGACCGAGCGCAGGATTGCTCTCCCCGGATATTGCAATCTCTGATGCAAATTTGTCGCCGCCGAGGTCCAAAGTTCTTATGGTTACCGGAGCCGGCTTCATAATCTCAACGACCTCCCGGTAATCCTCAAACAGGTCCTCTTCGTCCGGGAACCCTTTCCCTCTGAGATAGAGGAATTCCGTCCTGTAAAGCCCTATCCCCTCCCCGCCATAATCCTTTGCCGCGGTCACCTCTTCCAAAAACTCAATATTTGCCGTAATGGCAACCCTGTGTCCATCAGGGGTCTCTGCCGGAAGGTGGCTCGTCCTGGCGATGCTGGACTTATATTTTTGAAGCTGGAGTTTCTTTTCCTGATAATGGATAATGGCGCTATCATCAGGGTTAATGACTACCACGCCAGAGCTTCCATCAACTATCAGAAGGTCCCCGTCCTCCACTAAGGCAGTAGCGGATTCGAGCCCCACAACCGCTGGAATCTCTAAGGCCTGTGCCATAATGGCGGTATGAGAGGTCTTCCCTCCCACATCAGTTATAAAGCCCATCACCCAGGCAGTATTCAGTTCGGTTGTATCGGCCGGGGATAGATCATGAGCTACAATAATTACCCTTTGGTCAATTTCACCAAGACTCTGGCCGGTATCCCCGGAAAGGGTCCTGAGGAGCCTTTCCGTAACATTCTCTACATCGCTGATGCGGTTGCTGATATATTCGTCATCGATCTGTTCAAAAACTTCTCGTATCTCTTCCAAGGATTTCTTGAGCGCCCACTCGGCATTTATCTTCTCCTCTAAAATTGCCTTGACCGTAGAATCGTAGAGCATGCCGTCCTTGAGGATCATCAAGTGGCTGTCTAAGATAAAGCGCTGGTCCTTGACCTTGTCAGGCATCTTATTCTTGAGAGAAACAAACTGGTCCTCTACGGCATGAACAGCCTCCTCAAATCGTTCAACCTCTCTGTCTAACTCCTTTCCATTAACAAAGCACTGGTACAGAATCTTGACCCTTGACCTATCTATCAAATGGGCTTTGCCGATAACAATATCGGGATAAACAGCAACCCCCCGCAGCTCTCTTTCTCCGGTAACAGGCCTCATATCCTCTCCCCGAATTTCCGCTCAAATAGCTCGCCCAGCTTCTCCATAAAATCTTCGGAATCCTCTCCCACGATTCTGGCCTCCATCTCGGTACCTTTGGGACATGCCAGTGTAAGGACTGAGAGGATACTGGAGCCATCTACCTCTTGACTATCCTTCTTGAGAAAAAGCTGAGATTGATACTGATTGCCTAACTCCACTATCTTGGCGGCAGATCGGGCATGAAGACCCAAACTGTTTTTGACCCTGAGTTTTCTGATCGACTCTGCCCCTCTCGCGCTTTCCAACTCGCTCTTTATGTCAAGGCATTCCTTATACACTTGCCTGTAGCTCATGTCTTCATCCCTGGATATGAGCCCGGCAATATCTTTGATACTCATCGTTTTTTCTTTTATGAGTTCTTCAATCCTGTTCAATGCCCCTTCACTCAAGCCTTTTGGTTTCTCTTTTGACTCATTCCCCGCAACTACTAACGTAAATTCCCCCCTGATTTTATCAGATGTGAGAGATCTCAAGATATCGCTTGGAGTTCCCCTTTGCGCCTCCTCAAATACTTTGGTCATCTCTCTGAGTATGACCATCTCCCTTTCGCCGAATATCTCTCTCAGGTCGTTTAACATCGCCTTAATGCGATGCGGGGCCTCAAAAAAAACCATGGTGCGGGTCTCTGTGGCCAGTTTTTCCAACTCTCTTTTTCTCTTTCCGGCCTTGTTTGACAAGAACCCTAAGAACACAAAACGAGCAGTAGGCAAACCCGACACCGACAGTGCAGCCACAACAGCGGACGGACCCGGAATAGGCCTCACCTTAATATCTTCCTTCACCGCCCGGTTTATCAAATAGACTCCGGGATCTGAAATACCTGGTGTCCCGGCATCGGTTACAAGTGCAAGATCTGAGCCGGATTTGAGCCTGTTAATAAGCTGTTCTGTCTTGGTGTTTTGATTATGCTGATGGTAGTCAGTAATCCTTGTCTTAGTGCCGTAGCGCTCACAAAGTCTCTTTGTGTGTTTGACGTTCTCGGCCGCTATCATATCAACGCTCTTGAGAACTTTCAACGCCCTCAGGGTAATGTCTTCCAGGTTCCCAATGGGAGTTGACACCACATAAAGTGTTCCATGCTTTTCATTGGGGATTGGGGATTGCGCCCGTCTGCCATCGCCTGGCACTGGCGGGCAGGGATTGCGGATTACGTTATCAGTTGTATTAGGATCTTTCATTGCAAGTTCTGCCTAATAAGCCAGATCAAAGGCATTCTTTATCACCTCGATTTCAGGTTCACCCCGTCCCAGACAGATAGCTACCACGTCAAACCTCGCCTTGATATCGCAGCAGTTATTCGATTTCATGTAGGCCAGGGCAACCTTGGAGAGTTGCCTCTTTTTCTTGGCATTTACAGCCTCTTTAGCATAACCGATAGACCTTCCCTTCCTGGTCTTTATCTCTATGAACACTAAGGTATCGCCATCCTTTGCTATTAGATCCACCTCGCCCAAAGGGCAGCGGTAATTTCGTAAGATCTTCTTATACCCTAAGCGCTTAATCTTCTTAAAGGCCAGATCTTCACCAAAATCCCCTAATTCAAGCCTTTCCCTTGTCACAACTTATAGCCTCTCGCGCAATATTCCCCGCTTTCAGTATTAACAAAGACGGGATTTCCGCTTTGCTCCAACAATCGTCAATCGTCAATCGCCAATCTTCAATCCTGCCTTACTCTTTTAAAGGTCAAACGGTGAACCGGGCATGGGCCATACCGCTTCAGGGCTTCAAGGTGTTGACGAGTTCCGTATCCCTTATTTTTATCAAAACCATAGACCGGGTACATCCTGTGGTAAGAACGCATGATCCTGTCCCGATACACCTTGGCAATAACAGAAGCAGCAGAGATGCTACGACTGATCTGATCGCCCTTTTTCAGACACTTCTGAGTTATGGAGAGTGGAACTGGGTGGATGCCGTCAACAAGAAGGGTTTCAGGTCTTGGGTCAAGGGCCTTCACTGCGCGTGCCATAGCCTCAAGAGAGGCCTTCAAGATATTGAACTCATCAATATATTCACGCGAAACAACACCAACAGCAGTGGCTAAGGCCTCACCATGGATAACAACAAAGGCCTCATCTCTTGCCCTTGCAGTCATCATCTTTGAATCCCTGACACCTGGCACCTCGGGATTAGGAGGAAAGATAACTGCTGCAGCCACAACCGGCCCGGCCAACGGGCCTCGCCCCGCCTCATCAACGCCGGCAATCAAGTGATACCCTGCGCTGCGGGCCAATCCTTCATAAAAGAATGGATCACCGGTCAAGCGGCCGGCGCTTTCCGGGAAAAGGTGCAAATTTTCAGGAGGACGCACTTTCCCCTGTCATTCGGGCTGATATCTGATCTTCTCTTAATCCGGCAGAAGGCCCTGACATCAGAACCTCTGTTCTTTGATTCTGGCGGCTTTTCCTCTCAGGTTCCGCAGGTAGTAGAGTCGTGCCCTCCGTACCCTACCCCTTGTTATGATCTCGATTTTATCAATAATAGGCGAGTGAAGAGGAAAGATCCTTTCTACCCCGACACCATAAGAGACCTTTCTTACCGTAAAGGTGGCGCCGGTGTTTCCTTTACGCTTTCGGATAACAACTCCTTGAAACATCTGGATTCTCTCTTTTTCTCCCTCTTTTATTTTGACATGTACCTTGACCGTGTCACCCGGCCTGAATTCGGGGATATCGCCACGCATCTGTTCCTTTTCAAGCGCTTCTATGACATTCATATCATTCTCCTATATCTCTCCTGCTAATCGATCTAAAATAATGGCTGCCGCGGTCCTTACAGAGAGGTGATTATAACCCGTTTTGCCTGAAACAGGGTCTAATATACTATCGGTCTTTCTCATAACCTCTTCGTGGAGACCCCATGCTGTCCCAAATAACAGCATAACGGCCTTGTCCTCTTGAATAATGCCCCTTGCCTTTTCGTAAGACATGGAACGATCTTTTTGATTTGACGCATCTGTAGCAATTATTAGAGGGGCTTCTCCCTCTGTTTCTTTAATTCCGTCTACTGCCCGCTCGAGGTCCGGAACGACACAGACAAGTTCAAGGGCCTCTTTCCTGTGCCGGTTGTATTGGCCGCCATAACCATCGATCCAGTGTCTTAAAATACGCCTTGTTAGGTTCTGCTGGTCATCTAAAGGTGTGACAATGAAAAGCCTTTTGACGCCATAAGTCTTAGCCAGTCTGGCCAAATCATGGATGTCTAATGTAGTTATGGCCGAGGCTATCCTCTCATAATTCTTGTTGTAAACAGGAAAATGAATCAGCCCCATGTAGAGACGCAAAGTTACGCCCCCTTATATCAGACCTCGTTAAGTGGTCAAGTAGTTGAGTCCCGCCCAAGGCGGGATTAAGTGGTTGTGATTGCTTGTTTATGTGTTGTTTACCTAAAAATTGGACACTCGTAGAATTCAGAAATTTTGTTGATTTTAATTCCTAAATTCCTGAATCCCTGAATCCCTAAATCCATGTAAAAAGGACTTTTTACATGGGCATCATAATTCCGCCAAAATCGCCTTATCCTCAGGCGTTAATTTTGCCTGTTTGAGCAGGTCTGGCCTTTTTTCTAAGGTTCTCTTCAGGGATTCCTCTCTCCTCCACACTCGAATCTTTTCATGATTTCCTGACAAGAGGATCTCAGGGACCGGCTTGTCCTGGAACACCCTTGGCCTGGTGTACTGGGGGTATTCCAGAAGGCCATCTTCAAAAGAGTCTTCGAGATTGGATCTCTCACCCCCGAGAACCCCGGGAATCAGACGACTTACTGCATCAACAATGACCATCGCACCCAATTCCCCACCGCTCAAGATATAATCACCGATGGACAGCTCCATATCGATACAGGTCAACTTGATTCTCTCATCTACCCCTTCGTAACGCCCACAGACAAGAATGAGTTGATCCCACCCGGACATTTCCCACGCAATCGATTGATCAAACAGTTTTCCCTGGGGACAGAGAAGAATAACAAGACTCCTTCCATCTACCCTGTCAACCGATTTCAAGGCCCGACAGATTGGGCCCGGTTTCATGACCATACCTTCACCGCCCCCGTAAGGACGGTCATCGGTGGTCTTGTGCGTTCCTCTCGCAAAATCACGTATATTAATCAGGTTAACATCCACCAACCCCTTCTTTATCGCACGCCCCAAGACGCCTTGTTGCAGGTAGGCGGTAAGCATTTCAGGGAATAAGGTGAGGACATCAAACTTCATTCAAATCTAACAACCCCTCCATGGCTGAGATAGTCATCTTTCCCTTTTCAAGATCGATCTCTTGAACCACCTCGTACGTGGCCGGGACAAAGATCTCTTTCTCTCCAGCCCCCACCACATAGATTTCGTTACTTCCCGCAGGTATGATCCGAGAGATGGCTCCTAAATAGTCCCCTGTGTCTAAAAAGACCTTGAGACCGATAAGTTCACACCAAAAGTACTCTCCCTCTTCGCGGGTAATGGCCTCATATTTAGCCAAGACCTCTGCGCCTCTGAATTCTTCTGCCTGATCGATGGAATTCAGTCCCTCTAAGTTCATCAAGAGGATGTTTTTGTGGGGTCTAACGGACAGCACCCGGTACCCGTGTAGTTTGCCTGAAACAGACCCTAAGTAAATCTCCTGAGCATCGATAAATGATGCCTCAGAACGTGCATAAGACCAGACACGAAGAAGACCTTCCATTCCGTGAGGCCTGATTACCTTTCCCAAAACAAGCAACTTATCCGATGAACCGGAGTTCAAGGCTATTATAGTGTCCATCTATAAATGAGATAGTTTTTGCAAGATCAAGGAAGACGATCCCGCCGATGGCGGGACGGAAAATAGCCATTTATGGGTCGACTCTATTCTATAATCTCCAGAACCGATCGTTTCCTGATTTTCGTGGAGGCTGCACTGAGAATTGTCCTCATAGCCCGTGCGGTGCGACCCTGCTTGCCTATGACTTTTCCCAGATCTTCCTTAGCTACTTTCAGCTCAATAACAGATGTCTGTTCTCCCTCAATTTCAGAGACGGCCACTTCCTCTGGCTTATCAACTAGCGCTTTAGCAATGTATGAAATCAAATCCTTCATCTCGATTCACCTCCCATTTGGTTAAATGGAAACGTCATTAGTTTGGCGCTGAATGGGATTGCATCTTTCCTTCTTTTTTTAAAATAGCCTTTACTGCCTCCGAAACGCGTGCCCCTTGCTCGATCCAATAGTTCACCTTATCCTCGTGAATTTTCACCACTGCGGGATCCTTCATTGGATCGTAATATCCCAATATATCTAAAAATTTACCATCCCGAGGCGCTTCCGAATCAGCTGCCACCAACCGATAAAACGGTCTCTTTTTCGTACCCATTCTTGTCATTCGAATTCTAACTGCCATTTGATTTTATCACCCCCTCTTCTTTAATCTTTAGCCCAGTTTTTATATGCAACTTGAATTGTGTACTAATTCGTGCCTGAACGAAATAACTCTTCCCTATTTCATAATCTTAATCATAATCGTAATCTTACTCAAAACGATTATGATTAAGAGTACGATTAAGAGTACGAATCCAAAAACAAATTTTAAATGTGGCAGTTATTTCGTCCTAATTTGTGTGAGTTCTTAAGTCCAAAATCGTGCCTGAATCACGCCAAGGCGTAATTTTCGGCCAGACACTAATTCCTTAACCAAAAAATGATTGCATATCCAAACCGCCCTTTTTGGTAAAGCGTTCCATCATCTTTTTCGTCTGAACAAAATTCTTCAGGAGTCGGTTCACGTCCTGCACTGTAGTCCCGCTTCCCCTTGCGATTCTCCGTCTTCTGCTCCCGTTAATGATCTTGTGCCTGCGCCTTTCCCCCGCAGTCATGGAGTTGATAATAGCCTCCACCTTGACCAGTTCGTTTTCATCCGGCTTAAGGTTTCCCAGCTTTTTGAGTTTGCCCATCCCTGGTATCATACCCAGGATATCTTCAAGTGAGCCGAGTTTTTTGACCTGTTTCAACTGGGACCTGAAATCCTCCAGATCAAACTCGTTTCGTCTGAGCTTCTTTTCTAATTTCTTGGCTTCATTTTCATCAAATTCGTCCTGCGCCTTTTCGATAAGAGAGAGGACATCTCCCATGCCTAAGATTTTAGAGGCCATCCTGTCAGGATGGAAAGGCTCTAAGGCATTGATCTTTTCTCCAACTCCAACAAATTTGATCGGTTTGCCGGTGATCGCCTTGATGGATAAGGCTGCCCCACCCCTGGCATCCCCTTCCATTTTTGAGAGAATTACCCCAGATATATCCAGGGCTTCATCAAAATGTTTTGCCACATTAACCGCATCCTGCCCGGTCATGGCATCAGCAACCAAAAGAATTTCACAGGGATTGATCTTGGCCTTGATCGTCACCAGTTCTGCCATCATGGCCTCATCAATATGAAGACGCCCGGCAGTATCAATAATCAGGAGATCGGCCCCTTCCCTTCCAGCCATTGACAATGCCTCTAAGCATATCTTATCCGGCTTTTGAGACGTATCGGTGGGATGAACCGGCACATCAATCTGTAAGCCTAATTTCTTGAGCTGGTCTACTGCGGCAGGCCTGTAGATATCCGCAGGAACAAGGTAAGGATGCCTCCCCTGCTTCCGGAGATATCTGGCCAGTTTGGCGGCTGTAGTGGTCTTGCCCGACCCCTGCAACCCTACTAACATCAATGAGTGCGGGGTTCTCCCCACAAGCTCAAGCCCCACCAGGGCTTCACCCATTAAACGGGTCAGCTCTTCATTGACAATCTTTATGATCTGCTGGCCCGGGGTCAGACTTTCAAGCACATCCTGCCCCACTGCGCGCTCACGAATGTCCGAAACCAGCTTTTTTACGACCTTGTAGTTGACATCCGCTTCCAAAAGGGCTAAACGCACCTCTTTTAAAGCGTCCTGAACGTTTGCCTCAGTTAGCCTTCCCCGTCCCGTTAACTTCTTGAATGTGCGATTAAGTTTTTCTGATAAACTTTCAAACATGAGACCA
>JAUWPC010000345.1 GCA_030611815.1 Desulfobacteraceae bacterium | reverse complement strand
AGATTAAATCCAGAGGGATATCAACCGCCGGGTTGTGGAGAATTGCAGAAGCCAGAGTTGGCAGATCTTAGATTTCGGAATTCAATGAGAGCGGCAAGCATACTTTCAAATAGAAACAAGCTCGCCGGGAAAAATGGCGATCTTTTTCTTAGGGGGTTTTTTAAGGAGATTATGGTTAGGATTGAAAAACGCCGATGGCATCTGATTTTTATTTACAGAATGTTTCAATAGTACTATCTATAATCTCGATAGAATTTCATGCCGGAAAAATACAAATTTCATTTTGAGGGCCAGACAAAAAGGAGAAGAGAGTGGACCGTGACAAAGATGAAGCTGCACAGGAATTCATGAAAGAGGTCGCTGATGATCTTGGATACACGCCGAGGAGCGAGAGGGACCAGAGGTTTAGAGGAGTTGATTCGAGGTCTGGATCGGGATTCCTGATTCCCGGGGGCATAGTAATCCTTCTATTGATTGCCATTGGCCTCTTTTTTTTCACAGGAACAAGCGAGGTATCCAAGAAGGAACTTACGTCAATACAGGCTGGGCTGAATAGTCTTGAGGCTAAACTGGCTCGCTTGGATGGGTTGGAAGAGAGGATCAGCCGTCTCGAAAAGGAGGAAAAAAAGCTGAAGCAATCTGTTAATAAGATAGCCAAACGCAGCTTGAATAATCAGAAAAAAAGGTCGTCCTCACAGGTCAAAAGGCGTTATCATACGGTGCGTTCAGGGGAAAGTCTCTATACTATAGCCAATAAATATGGCATCTCAACGGACAAATTGTGCAGGCTAAACAAGATAACGCCAAAGAAGCCGATTCAGCCTGGCCAGAAGCTTTTGGTCGGGCAATAAAGCGCTATTGAAGACTCAATCAGTTATTCTTTGATCATATGTTTCCTGGATTGCCGATACGAGCGAGGTTAAAGTGAGGTTAACAGGGGTCGGGATTCCTATCTTTTTACCCTCTCGAACCACGGCCCCGTTAATGAACTGTATCTCGGTAATTCTCTGCCCCAGGACGTCCTGAAGCATGGAGGCCTTATTTTCCGCTGTGGCACGGCACACCTCTAAGACCCGTTCAAAGGGGTTGGGATAGGGCAGGTTAATCCCCTTGGCATGAGCAACGCTCTCTGCCTCTCCAACTGCCATCTTCATCACCGTCCTGGCACCCTCTATGGCCGGCAATTGGCCGTTTTTCAGCCTGGTGATGGCTGTCAGGGCGTTAATGCCGACATTCACAATCAGTTTGCCCCAGATCAGATTCTCCACCTCATCCGCAGAGTGGGTGTCGAACCCTGCATTCTCAAAGGCTGAGACTATTTTTGCCACCGGACCATCCGCCGGTCCTGCAGGTCCAATAATCGTTTGCCCTTGTCCGGCATGTCTTGCGTGACCAGGGCCTAAAAGGGTTGCTCCTTCGGCAGTCACACCGCCCAATACTCTTCCTTTCCCAAATACTTCCTCTAACAACTCCAAATTGCCGAGCCCATTCTGAAGGGTGAGAATCGCGGCTCGAAGATCGAGCCACGAAGAGATCGCCTCTGCGGCCTCTCTTGTCTGGTTTGCCTTCACACAGATCAGGACCACGTCAGTTTTTTCCGGGGCTCTTCCTGTTACAACAGGAACACGAACCCTCTCTTCTCCGGCTGCTCCTTCTATGAGGATGCCACGCTTGTTAATAAAGTCGGCCCTTTCAGGCTTATGATCTACAATTATCACATGATGTCCGGCTTTTTTCAGGCGGCTTGCGAAAAGACAACCCATGGCGCCGGGGCCCACCACCAAAAAATTCATTCGTTTACTCCTGACTCGAGTCAAATTATCACATTTTAAGTGCCTAAAGTGAGTCCCGCCCAAACGCGGGATTAGATTTTATCGGGTTTATTTTAAGAAAGCCGATCTTCACAAAAAAATGGGCGGAGCATTCCTTAACTTTAGGCATTTTAGGCACTTTAGTCACTATATTTTATCAGCCTCTTCTATCTTCATGGTAAAACTATGCTCGGGCCCAGGGAATATGCCCTTTTCCACCTCTTCTCTGTACTGAATAAGGGCCTCCCGTATTTGAGGGGCCAAATTGATGTACTGCTTTACCATCTTGGGCGTGAACCGCTCGAAGAGACCCACCAGATCATGATAGACCAAGACCTGACCGTCGCAATACTTGCCAGCGCCTATTCCAATGGTAGGGATATTCAGCTCATTGGTAATCCTGGAGGCTACCTGGTCCGGGATACATTCCAAGACAATCATGAAGGCCCCTGCCTCTTCGAGGTCTTTTGCTGAATTGATAAGCTCTCTTGCGCCTTCTGCGTCCTTTCCCTGAACCTTGAAGCCGCTGAGCTTGGTGGCGGTCTGGGGGGTCAGCCCGATGTGGGCGCACACCGGTATGCCGGCAGCTACAATCGCTTTGACCACGTGGGCCATTTCAGAGCCCCCTTCAAGCTTTACGCTTTCACACCCTGCATCCTTTATGAACCGTCCGGCATTTTCCACCGCCTTCTCCACGCTCACTTGATAGGACATAAAGGGCATGTCTCCGATAACAAAACTCTGGTTTGCCCCCCTGCATACGGCCCTGCAGTGATGAAGCATCTCTTCCATGGTCACGGGGACCGTGGATTCATAGCCGAGAACGACCATGCCCAAGGAATCTCCCACTAATATCGTATCTATCTCGGCCTGATCAACCAGGCTGGCCGTGGGGTAATCATAGGCCGTCATCATGGTAATTTTCTGGCCTTCGTCCAGTTTTTTTTGCAAATAACTAATGGTAACTTTTTGTCGGGTCACTTCTTGTACCTCCTATGGTTTAATGTTTGGTAATTGCCAATAAAAAAAAGGCCTTCCGGTGAAACCGCAAGACCTTTTTGTGAGTTGGGGAGTATTGGCAGGGGAAGCAAATTGAATTATCGATTATGAGCTTCCCCGCTATTAAAGACCTTTCAGACTACTTAGTGTCGATCCAGAAATGAGATAGTTTTCGCAAGGTCAAGGAAGATGAGGATTTTAACCACAGGAATACATTTAAGTATTTCGAGTATTAAAATCCGAATCTGACGAAGAGATTGCGGAAAATAGCCATTTATGGGTGGGGCACTACTTAACCGTCCCGGTCAACTCCAAAAGCCGATCCAAGCGGTGTCACCTTCAGGAAATCTATTTTTAATAGATTAATGATAAAGAACTACCCACGGCTAAGCGTCCATTATTGCAAGGATCACCTCGCCTATTGGGTGCTGATTGTGAAAAAAATAACAAAAGGAATGGCCTTTGTCAACCAAATTACGGGTTTTTAACCAGGTTAATCGAGCTCATTGATAACAGTGAAAATTGTGTCGAATCCCTCGATTTTCATTTTATGGTTGAACAGGATTTCCTTTTGTGTATAATAGTCCTTTCTAATTTAC
>JAUWPC010000304.1 GCA_030611815.1 Desulfobacteraceae bacterium | reverse complement strand
GGAACTCACGGGCCGAAGATATAATCTTTTCGATTATGCCGGAGATCCGGAGGCAGACCGGGTTATCGTGTCCATGGCCTCCAGTTGCGACACCATTGAGGAGACCCTTAACTACCTGAACGGTATTGGTGAGAGGGTGGGTCTGATCAAGGTGCGTCTCTACCAGCCCTTTTCAAGGGACGACTTTTTGAGGGCCATCCCTGCTACCGCCCGGAAAATAGCGGTCTTAGAAAGGACAAAGTCTCCTGGAGCGTTGGGGGAGCCCCTTTACAGGGATGTATGTACAGTCTTACAGGAAAGGGGTGAGGCCTTACAGATTGTAGGTGGCAGATATGGGCTCGGGAGCAAGGATTTTACCCCCGCGATGGTTAAGGCCACGTTTGATAATCTACGATCAAGGGCGCCTAAGAAGCACTTCACGGTGGGCATAGAAGATGACGTGACCCATACCTCTCTTGAGATGGGAGATGAGATTGATCCTACACCGGAAGGAACCGTACGCTGCAAATTCTGGGGCCTTGGGGCTGACGGCACAGTGGGGGCCAATAAGAACGCTATCAAGATTATCGGGGAAAACACGGACATGTTTGCCCAGGCCTATTTCGCCTATGACGCCAAAAAATCGGGAGGGATCACCATGTCCCATCTCCGGTTTTCGCCCTACAGGATTCAAGCCCCTTACCTTCTTGAGAAGTCAGATTTTATTGCGTGCCATAATCCCTCATTCGTACATGAGTATGAGATTTTAGAGGGGATCAGGGAGGGGGGCTCTTTTCTACTCAACTCGCCGTGGAGCACCAAAGAGATGGCCGGCAAGCTCCCTGATCGTTTAAAGCGCACCATTGCCCAGAAGAAGCTTAACTTCTATAACATTGATGCGGTCAAGATCGCCGCCGGATTAGGCTTAGGGGCCCGCATCAATATGATAATGCAGGCGGCCTTCTTCAAGATCGCCAATGTAATACCCCCTGAAAAGGCCTTTAAGTACATGAAGGATGCCATAAAAAAGACCTATGGGAAAAAGGGTGACAAGGTGGTCCAGATGAACGTCGATGCCGTGGACAAGGCTATAGGCTTTCTAAAGAAGATTCAGGTGCCCAAAGGCTGGGCCGCGGCCGGACACGAGGCCTACATTGAAAAGGATGAGCCCGAATTTGTAAAGGATGTCATGCGTCCCATGTTGGCCCAGCAGGGAGACAAGCTACCGGTGAGCCTACTGCCCCCTGACGGGATCTTTCCTACGGCCACCACCCGCTATGAAAAGAGGGGCATCGCCATCAATACCCCGGAGTGGCAACCAGAGGAATGTATCCAGTGCAATCAGTGCTCTTTTGTCTGCCCCCACGCTGTCATAAGGCCGGTTCTGGTTCGGGAAGAGGAACTTGAAAATGCCCCGAAGGAATTCATCACAATGGAGGCCAAGGGCAAGGAGCTGAAGGGATTGCGGTTCCGTATCCAGGTCAGCACGCTTGACTGCACCGGATGCGGTAACTGTGCGCAGGTCTGCCCTTCAAAGAAAAAGGCCCTTATCATGAAGCCTCTCGACACACAGACGGGGGTGCAGGTCCCCAATCACCTGTTTTCAACAAAGCTCCCCATATTAGACGACCTGATGCCTGCCACATCGGTGAAGGGGAGCCAGTTTTGTCAGCCCCTGTTTGAATTTTCAGGCGCCTGCCCCGGTTGCGGTGAAACGCCCTATATCAAGCTCGTCACCCAGCTCTTTGGCGACCGGATGATGATTGCCAATGCCACAGGATGTTCTTCCATTTATGGTGGGTCAGCCCCGGTTTGTCCTTACACCGTGAATGAAGACGGCCATGGCCCGACATGGGCCAATTCCCTGTTCGAGGATAATGCCGAGTATGGATTCGGCATGGAGCTGGCAGTGAGCCAGCGACGTGAGAAATTGGCCGACCTTGTGCGCGAGGTCTTGGAAGCTAATCTATCGGCAGAACTTCAAGAGGCCCTGAACGGCTGGCTTGAAAACATGGATGACGGGGATAAATCAAAGGAATTCGGTCGCAAGATTGTTGACCTGATCGAATTGGGGATTATGGATCCGGATGCCGGGTTGAACCCGTTACTTTTAGAGATATTGGACAGGAGCGACTACTTCACCAAGAAATCGATCTGGATTATCGGTGGGGACGGATGGGCCTATGATATCGGTTTCGGGGGATTAGATCATGTAATCGCCTCTGGCCACGATGTGAACATCTTGGTGTTAGACACCGAGGTCTACTCCAACACCGGCGGGCAGTCTTCCAAATCAACACCCACTGGAGCGGTTGCAAAATTTGCAACAAGCGGGAAACCGACCCGGAAAAAGGACCTGGGCCATATGGCCATGAGCTATGGATATGTTTATGTGGCATCTGTTGCCATGGGGGCCAATAAGAACCAGTTTCTCAAGGCCCTCAGGGAAGCGGAAAGCTATCGTGGGCCTTCGATGATCATTGCCTATTCGCCCTGCATCAATCACGGTATCAACATGGGCCTGACCCAGGAGGAGGAAAAAAGGGCCGTTGAGGCAGGCTACTGGCTCCTTTACCGGTACAACCCGATGCTAAAGGATGAGGGCAAAAACCCGCTAATCCTCGATTCCAAAGAACCAAAGGCCGATTTCAAGGAATTCCTGATGGGTGAGGTACGTTATTCAAGCCTGACCAGGACCTTTCCGGAAAACGCGGAAACACTCTTTCAAAAGGCCGACGAGGACGTGAAGGAGAGATATAACTTCTACAAGAAGATGGCAGAACCATGGAAGTGATCTCCTTGCTGATTTGAATGATATTTACAAAGAAAAGGCCTCTGGATCAGGGGCCTTTTCTTTGCCTAAGTGGAGTCGGCGGAAATGGTTCCGGCCTTTCAAAATCAGGTAAGAACGGAGAAACTGCTCGAAGTTGACGCGGCCCTTTATCGGGAAACTGGACAAAAAGATGTTCAAAGCCAAGCTCCTGTGCGTGTAAATATACCCTGTCAAACTCCTCCTCCGATACGCGTCGATTCAAATCGTCATCCTCTTGATGAACAACAGGATGATACTGGGACATTAAGCTCACAGGTAGATCAGGACCAAATTCAACAAAAAGAGTGGTCAGTGCGTTGATCGAGTTCGCAACCTTTCCGGGCAGAATTAGGTGCCTGACCAAAACCCCTCTTGTGGCAAGGGGAGCGCCTGTGAGGGATGAGTCCAAGAACCCCTTTTGGCTGACCATTTCTGCGATGGCCTCAAGCGCAATTTGAGGATAATCGCTGCATTTGGAGGCCGCTGCGGCCAATGAAGCATCCGAATATTTGAAATCAGGAAGATAGATATCAGCATAATCCCTGGCTGACTTCAATGCCTCCACTGACTGGTATCCGGAGAGATTATAGACAATGGGAAGATAAAAGCCATCCCGGCGCAGGAGGGACACCAGTTGAAAGATATGGGGAAAGAAGTGATCCGGAGTCACAAAATTGATATTATGGACATGATCGTGTTCAATCATATACGTGATCTTTGCGCCCAACTCTTCTACACTCGTGCCCGTCCCGAGGCCGTAGTGCGAGATCTGATGATTCTGGCAAAAGGAACATCTTAGTGAGCATCCTGTGAAGAAGATGGTCCCTGAACCATTTTTTCCGGAGATAGGCGGCTCCTCGCCAAAATGAGGGCCCAAATAGGCAACCCTGAGCTGATTAGTTTCGCCGCAGAGACCAGTATGTGCATCAGCGGAATCAGCAACCCGGTTCACCCTGCACTGGCGCGGGCAAAGAACGCAATTCCTGTAAGGTTCGCTCAAATCGATCATTGTTTCCATTTTTTCAAGAACGCATCTGTTATCCCTATCTGAATATCTGGAATATCCTTGACTATTTACCCTATTTCACCATATTTTTGTAAATTCCTGAGAAACAATACGTGCCCTCAATACACTGTGGACAGATACAGATGCTTAAACTGATAGAATGGACTTTCTATTTCTTTCTTTGCCAGGCGCTACTCTTCTGCTCATCTGCTCTTGGAGAAACCTCCGGGCCAATTAGCCCCTCACCCTCCCTGATCTTATCCCTCGATCTCGCCGCGCCTCACGCCTTTTGTGGGGAAACGGTGCCGATGGATAATAGGGAGGTCAAAGAACGCTTTGAAAAGGAGTTTCTTCTCTCTCTCTGGGACCGAGCTCAGGTAGTCCTGTGGCTGAAACGTTCTAAACGTTATCTGCCATATATTGAAAAGATGCTTAAAAAGAACGGCCTTCCA
>JAUWPC010000247.1 GCA_030611815.1 Desulfobacteraceae bacterium | reverse complement strand
TTCCTGCAATCTGAAGGATACCGGGTAACGCTAACTGGAGAAAAGCCATCTCATTGGAAGGGGGACCGCCAGGGAGACAGAAAACCGGTTTTCCATCAAGCATTCCCATGGCCACTGCCTTACCCGGGCCTATACGGACCCTGTGGAAGATCAACTCCCACCCCATTTCATCCAATACCCTGACAGTCAGATCACGTTCGCTCTTCCACGCCCCCCCGCTGGTCAAAAGGGCGTCGGCATCCGAAAGTATTGAGGTAAAGGTCCGGCGAATCTCCTTTGAATTGTCTTTTACCACTCTGCTCTTTCCCTGAATCCCGAAATGCCGCAACCAGGAATTAAGAGTCACAATGTTACTGGCATAAACCTGGCCTGATTTGAGGGGGTGGCCCGGAGCCACCACTTCGTCGCCGGTAGCAACGATAGCAACACGCGGCTTTGGAAACACAGAAACCTGGTGCATCCCTCCGGCGGCCAGAAGGCCTGTCAGCGCAGGGGTGAGCATCTCTCCCTTGGACACAACAAGCTCCCCTGTTTCCACATCGGTGCCACGAAAGAGCACATTACGTCCAGGCTCGGCATTTTTAAAACAGAGCACCTGGTTTGCTTGCTCCCGGGTAAATTCAACCGCGATAACCGCATCTGCCCCTTGAGGGAGGAGTGCACCGGTCAGAACCTTTATGGCCAGCCCCGGTTCAACAGGCCCTGCAATGTTATCACCAGCAGCGGACATCCCGGTCACCCTCAGCTTAACAGGGTGGTCCTTCGAAGCCCCTTCTATATCCTTTGAAACCACTGCGTAGCCATCCTTAAGTGATGAGGTAGCAGAGGGGCAATCCACCGCCGCAAAGAGATCCTCTGCCGCAACCAGATCGCAGACCTCATCCACCGGCAGAACCACTGGCGAAAGCCTTTTCAAGGTACCAAGGACCATGGAAAGCGCTTCTTCAAACCCGATGTCATATATTTTCATAATCATAATCTTAACGGAATCTTAATCTTAATCATAATCTTAATCATAATCACATCCATATGGCAGTTGAAGCCCGGTCAAGTTGGTCATAGACAGCATGTCTCTTTGGAATGCGCTCCAATATTTTCTCAAGCCATATAAGAAACTCGATTGATGCTTGGCACACATGCAGTTTTTCATAATCAAAATTTTAGACATCATTAAAGCTTATTAGATTAAGATTAGGGAACAATTTAAGGTTTTCTGTCTCAAAGGACGTCTTCCAGGTCCACAAACTGATCTTCCATCTGGTAAAGTACCTGATCCAGTTCATTGAGACGTCTCGTTAAAAGATGTTCCCTCGCAATCTCCTTTAGCTCCATTATCTTTTCTGCGTAAGGTCCAAGTTTATCTCTCACATCAGAAGGCGTGCCGGGGGTATCTGTGATAGTCTCCAAATAATCGGCCATTTCATAAAAAGAGATTTCCCTTTCCACGAGGTCCTTATGGGACATTTGCCTCAACAAATCCGCGATATTGGGAAAACGTTTTTCAAAACGTTTCTCATAAAAAGGGATAATCCTTATATCGACCTGCATATACTTGCTCACTTTAAATACCTCCCCTCCGAAATTCGACCCGGCTCACCCCCCTCTTTCAAGATCTGAAACAGACCTCCAAGAGCCGTATCATGGCAAAATCTCATTAGGTGGCGAATCTCTTGCTCTCTGAGAATCGATTCCAACAACTGGGTCTCAAACTAGCTATCTAATGTGGCCGCCTGCCTGCAATGATTTTGGTGAGTATAATATGAAGGAATACCGGATGTTCGGAGAAAATTCAAGTCAATAGATCGACATTGTTGGGATCTTTCTTTTACAGGCAGAGAAGATATTCGACGATCCTCTCTTGATTCTGGCCTGTGAAGGGGCACATTATGATTTCATTTGACACGCTGCAAAGCCCTTGTCTATATTAAGTGCAAAATCTATCTACCAACGGCTCCAAGTGGCATTTTAAGAGAGGGTCGGTGCATTGTGCCGATACAAGGCCCGTGCTTAAAAAGCCCAATGCCTGGGGCCTTTATGACATGCACGGAAACGTCTAAGAGTGGTGCCAGGACTGGTTTGGCGAGTATCCCCCGGACGAGGCGGCCAGCCCAAGTGGAAGGGCGGCACGGATTGGTAGATCTGAACTTCAACAGACCCCATGGAGAGGGAGGGTGAATGACAATGTATTTCAATGAAGAGCATAATGCCTTAAGGGATATGGTCAAGAAGTTTGTGGACAAGGAGATCAACCCGAAGGTCGATGAATGGGAGGAGGAGACCGTTCCGCTTCACGAGTTATTCAAAAAAATGGGAGATCTTGGTCTTTTGGGCATCACCTACGATCAAAAATACGGGGGACAAGGGCTCGACTACTGGTTTGATCTGGTATTCTTAGAGGAACTTGGGCACATCAATGCAGGGGGTGTACCCATGGCCATCGGGGTTCACACTCATATGGCCACCCCTGCGATCCATGAGTACGGCAGCGAGTATCTCAAGGAAACCTATTTAAAGCCGTCCATAGCAGGCGACATAGTTTCGGCCATCGGAGTAACCGAGCCGGACGCCGGATCCGATGTGGCCGGTCTGAAAACCAAGGCCGTCAGGGATGGCGATTCCTATGTCATCAACGGGTCAAAGCTCTTTATCACCAACGGCTGTCAGGCCGATTACGTGACTCTCTTAGCGAGGACAGACGATAAACCCGGCTTCCACTCGTTTGGTCTTTTCGTTGTTCCCACCAATCTGCCCGGCTTTGTCGTCAGCAAGAAGCTGGACAAGCTCGGTATGAGATCCAGCGACACGGCCGAACTTTTCTTTGACGACCTGCGGATACCTGCCGAAAACCTCATCGGCGAAGAGGGTGAAGGCTTTATTATTCAGATGAAACAGTTCCAGCACGAGCGCTTTTATGCCCTGCCCGGAACGTATATTAAGGCCAGGGACACCATAAACATGACAATTAATTATATCAGGCAGCGCATGGTCTTTGGCAAACCATTGATCAAGAACCAGGTCTTGAGGCACAGGCTTGTTGACTGGATCACCGAGATTGAGTGTCTGAAACATCTAACCCATCACATCGTCAGGATGAAGACGGAAGGACTCGATGCCACCCGGGAGATATCAATGGGGAAGCTGATAGCCGGTCAACTGAGTTTTAAGGTCAGTAACGGTTGTCTCCAAATGTTCGGCGGGATGGGCTATATGAATGAATCCTTGATTTCCAGGTACTTCAGAGATTCACGCCTTCTCTCCATCGGCGGCGGTGCCGATGAAATCATGAGGGAGGTCATCGCCAGGTTCGAGGGAATTTGAGGAATTATTCTCTTGACAAGCGCTACCGGTTTTTTTAGGTTTGAATCATTCTTTGCCGCTAAGGCAACACTACCTTTAGAATTACGGGGATACCTGCTTACGATTCAGCCCCTCTTCTCACGCGGATCGTGGAATATTACTGCTCCCTGCTGCTTCGTAAAGTCTCCTTTCCGGGTATCCCGCAACGTGAATCCTTCGTCTTTAACCTACATCGCTCTCATGGAGACCCATCATAACAGTTTCTTGTCGCTGGGTTTCCTTTAAGTCAGGACATTTTAATTAATGTAAGGAGGTGAGTAAAAGAAACCCTAGACTGTCCGCCTTTCAACCCAATTGCCAAAGGAAGGTTCGCTTAACGGGCCTACCCCCAAAAGGAGGAGGAGTCATGAAAAAGAGAGCATTTTTTGTTTTGGCATTCGCCCTGTCCCTTATTTTACTTTTCGTTCTTCCCATTTCAGCTAAAGAGATAAAAACCCTTTCGCAGTTTCCCATGAGTGGGCCTGTCGGGTCCCTGCCTGAATTCGGATGGGGATTCATTGACGGCATGAACTGGGTCAACAGCGAGGGTGGCGGTGTAAATGGTAAAAAAATCAAGTGGTTCTTGGAGGATATGCGCTATAGCCCCACAGTGGAGGTGGCTAATTTCAACAAATACTGTGCGGAACACAGTCCGGATGAATTTATTATGGCCACCGGATATATTACCGGGGGCCTCAAGCCCTTGATTGACAAGGTTAATAAGGAGCAGAAGATCCCGTGGCTTGATGGCTCTTACTCCACGGAGATCTTCGGGGCCGAGGGGGGGCCGACAAAATACCCCTATTACTACTCTTTAGGCGCCACTTATGGAGCTCAGCTAAAGACCCTCCTCAAGTGGATCAAGGATAACTACAAGGGGGAGGGAAAGCCGAAAGTCGCCCTTGTTTACAGCCCCACGGCCTGGGGGAGGGATGGCATCCCTGAGGCCAAGGCATATGCCAAAAAGGCAGGTATTGATATTGTTGCAGAGATCGAGTATCCGTACAGCGCCACATCTGCCACTGGCGAGTGCATGGAACTGCGCAAGGCCAAGGCCCAGTATGTGATCTATCACGGTTATTCAGGTGCATCAGGCTGTACTGCCATCTTCTTCAAAACCGCCAAGAAGATTCTCAAGGGTGTCCAGCTTATGGGAACCCACTACACAACCAGCAGAATGGCGATCCTGGTGGCTCAGGAAGCTTATGACGGATATATCGGGGTTGCAACCCGACCTTTCTCCGATGCCGTACCCAGGGCAAAGACGCCCATGGACAACCCTATGGTGAAGATGGCCCATGATTTTGCCAAGAAGTACCGTCCCGAGGAATACAAGAAGGGGCTCAAGGGAGGGGGAATCAAGGATATGTTCCTTTACATGGAGGGTCTGACCTATGCCCTGATGCTCCAAAAGGCCTTAACCGATGCCGACAATGCAGGCGATCTCAGCCGGGAAGGGGTCAAAAAGGCCCTCGATAATATGGTCTGGGACTTCAACGGCATGTTCGACGGAAAGACATTTTCTTACAAATCCCATACCATCCCCATGCTGCAGATCTTCAAGGCCAAGGTAAAGATGGTCGATGTGGGAGGGAAGAAGGTTCCCACAGGAGCAGTTTACCCCATAAGCGAATGGATCAACGTGGATGAGGTGAAGTGGTAGGCAATAGGGTAAAGCCAAGGCGGGGGGAACGCCCCCCCGCCCGTCGGGCCTCCAGGTCAAGTAGCTGACTGAGGTGACCGGCGCCGTGTGGACGGAAACGAGACCTTTGAGAAATGTTCAATTTCGAAGTCTCCGCTTATCTGGTCAAGATCAAGGAAGGCGAGAATTTCAACCACAGGAATATATATAATATTTCGAGGATTGAAATTTGAGCCTGACGCCGAGATTGGCCAAAAGGGGGCGTTTCTCAAAGGTCTCGAAAAATCATATCTCCTTGGGAGG
>JAUWPC010000120.1 GCA_030611815.1 Desulfobacteraceae bacterium | reverse complement strand
AATAAGGCTTGAACCGCAGGAGACCCTTGAGTTGGAAGGGCTCTGTCCTGTATGCCAGCGGCCATTGACCGTGGGTGTTCTCAACCGGGTATACCAGCTTTCAGATCGTGACTCCCCTCAACTTTCCAAGGATTTTGTCAGCCTCATCCCTTTGCCTGAAGTCCTTTCAGAACTGTTAGGCTGTGGCCCTGCAACAAAAAAAGTGAGTGGCTTCTATGAAAGGCTTATTTCGCAAGTAGGCCCGGAGCTTGAGATCCTGATGAATGTCCCGTTGACCAGGCTAAAACAGGCAGGCGGGCCTGTTTTTGCAGAGGCAGTGGGGAGAATGCGGCGCAATCAGGTGATCCGTGAAGGAGGGTATGATGGTCAGTTTGGCGTCATGCGTCTTTTTGAGAATTCAGAAAGGGAGGCCATCGCAGGACAAATGGCCCTCTTCGCGCACCAGACCCCAAAGCCCACCAGAAAGGGAACTGTTCCCTCTCCGAAAAAAAGAGGAGCAATAAAAAAACAGAGTTTCTCTCTGCCTGAACCTGTTTCTTCTCCAGCGGATCCCATACTGGATCCCCTGAACCCTGAACAGCGGTCAGCGGTTCTTTATCAAAATGGGCATCTCTTGGTTGTTGCTGGCCCCGGTACGGGGAAGACCATGACACTGAGCCATCGCATCGCCCATCTTGTCCGTGGGGGTATGGCGGGACCGAATAAAATTCTGGCCTTGACCTTTACAAGAAAGGCGTCAGGAGAGATGAAGGAGAGGATCTCCAGATTGCTCCAGGGGGTTGAAGAGGCCCGGGTTCTGGTAGCCACCTTTCACGGATTCTGTTTGGATGTCCTGCGAAGGGAGGTATCCGGCCCTGTTACAGGCGGGATCCCGACCGATTTTGCCCTTTGTTCGGAAGTGGATGCCCTTGGCTTGGCAAGGGAGGTCCTTACTGAATCACAGGCGGGATCAAGATCCTTGAAAAAATTCCTGAGAACCCTTCCGGGCATGAAGGCCCAGCTGGCCCTTGGCCCTGCTGAAGGCCTTAGGGATGACCCGTTCATGTCTCTGTGCCTCGAATACCAGCGCAGGCTCAGAGAGGCCAATATGCTGGATCTGGATGACTTGGAGGTCGAGGCGCTGAGGCTGTTTAAAGACCATCCCCAGGTCGCCAGGGCCTATGGTAGGAAGTTCCCTCTCGTCTTTGTGGATGAATATCAGGACACCAACCCCATGCAGGTTCGACTCCTGAAGGCGCTCATCGAGGCGGGATCAGGAGAGATCTGTGCCATAGGCGACCCGGATCAGGCCATATACCGCTTTCGGGGGGCCGACGTCAGCAACTTCCACCGGTTCACCGATGATTTTCCAGGGGCCGGGGAGATTATCCTTACCAGAAACTACCGATCCACGGAATTCATCCTTAAAGGCTCTGCCGCCCTCATGGGAAAGGGAAAACCCCTTATGGGGGAATCGCAGGGGGGAGGTCCCATCTCTCTTGCGTCTTGCGTCACTGAATCCGAAGAAGCGGAAATGATCGTTGAACAGGTGGAGAGACTCATCGGTGGCATATCTTTTTTTTCCATGGACAGTGGAAGGGTGCTCTCAGGAGACGAGGACACCTCAATAGGATTTGGGGACATTGGGGTGCTCTATCGCCTCAATGTCCAGGGCGACGCACTTCAAGAGGCCCTGGACCGGTCCGGCATTCCCTTTGTCCGCTCCGGTGAGGCCCCCCTCATTACGAAATATCCCGTCAATATCCTCTGGCGCCTTTTTCTGACCCTTCAGTACCCTGCAAACCTTTATTACCAAAACGCATATATGGGACTCGTGTCAGATGCTCAAGGAAGGAAGAATAGATTGTATGAGGCATATGATAGGAGTGCGCCACTGCCGGAAATTTTGAATCAGGCCGTTGAAATTCACGATTTTGATTTGAGTTCAGAAGAGGCTGAGGCCGCCCTGCAGCGCATCAAGCGGCTGGCCGGGCGCTGGAACGGAGATATGGGTTCCTTTTTGGACACCCTCTCCCTTGAAAGGGGCATCGATCATGATGTCAACATGGGCGATCGTCTGGCCCTTATGTCCATTCACGCTGCCAAGGGACTTGAATGGCCGATGGTCTTTATCACCGGATGCGAGGATGGATTGCTCCCCTGTTCCCTTTTCGGGGATCTTGACGAGGAGGAGGAGAGGCGCCTTTTTTACGTTGGCATGACCCGGGCACGTCGGCGGCTCATCTTATCCCGTGTGAATCGGCGGGTCCTGAATGGGCGAGCCATGCAGATGAAGCCATCGCCATTTCTTGATGCCATACCCGAAGACCTGTGCGAGCTGCTTGAACGAAGGGGTTGGAAACCGAAAAAGAGAGCGCCCAGGCAGCTTAAGCTGTTTTAGGCCGGATTCAATGCCTCAGGAGACCTTTGAAAAACGTTTCCCGCTGTCAGCGGGAGTGAATTGCTATGGCCCTATCAGTTGTTGACCTTTACAGGGAGATCCTTCCCAAAACAAACTGCGAAGAGGTTGCTGAGATATAAAAACCAATTCCAAAAATGCATAAGAGCAGAAAAGATTGGACGATGTCACAGCACGAAGTGGCCCCTAAAAAACTAACCCTTTTTCAGCGCGTTCACTACTCTGTTTTTCCGGGTGAAATCAACCCCTCATCCGGGCCAATAGGCAAAAAACCCCGGTTTTCCTCTTGTCAGATCACCTGAACCCTGTATAATCTTGTCCTCTCAACAATTTTTTGATCAGGATGAAGCCCCGAGGACCATTTCATGCAAACTGGCGTATTACATTTCGCTTTATCGAAGGTGATGCAGAAATTGTAAACTATGAAAATTGTCACTAAAGTATCTAAATACGGGTAAATTATGAAAATGCACAACCCTCCACATACTGTCAAAATAATAATCATTGTAATTATTTTGGCATTTGCGGCTTTTTCCCAGGATGCAAAAACAGCAGCATCAGCGGAAAAACCTGATTGCAGGGTAATTATCGGTTAATGGGTTAGGCCTGATGGTGATTATGTAGTTCGTGTCCGGGATGTCAATCCCAACGGTTCGGTTGATGCGGGGTATTTTAATCCCCGTAAGATTAATATCGCGGAAGCCAATGTTTCTGCTTTGAGCTCTCAGCTTTTGGCTCTTCCGGTTTGTCCGTTTTAGGTGTATAAAGGCCTCATGAGCCCTCTACTGATTGCAGATATCGCCGTTGGATCCATTTGCGTAGCCGTTGGATTTCTCCATTTGGCTGTTTTCCTCCGCCGAAGGGACCTGAAGGCCCACCTCTTTTTCGCCCTAATGGCCGTCGGCGCAGGGGTGAGTGTGCTGACCGACCCCTGGATGATCACTGCCGAAACAGTGCCCTCATTCGTCTCAGCGCTCAAATTTCGCATCACATTTGAAGCGATTCTGTGGATTGCCCTCATCTGGTTCATCGACGCCTACACCCGAACGGCCCGGCGGTCTCTGGTTTGGGTGCTGACCGCCGCTTATGCGCTGGCTCTGCTTTTGAATCTCTTTCTCCCTTTTGGCATCCTGTTTTCTCAGATCTCCCATCTCCATTCCCTTACCTTAGCCTGGGGCGAAAAAATCGTTTCCGCGTATGGGAGCCTGAGTCTTTGGCGGTTTCTGCCGGATGCCGCCTTCATTTGCCTCCTATTCTTCGCTGGTGAAAGCTGTTACCGCCTCTATCGGGAGGGCCATCAGAGGCGCGCCCTGGGTTTAGGCATCAGCCTCTTCCTCTTCCTCGGCGTGGGTTATGTGGATGGGATCCTCATGGACCTGGGAATCGCCAACCCGCCCAGCCTGATCGGCATTACCTTCCTGGCCCTTGTTCTGGTCATGGGCGGCCAACTCACAGATGAGGTGGTGCGTGCATCTGCACTGACCCGAAAAGTGGCCGTCGAAAGAGAACGAATGGATATCATCCTTTCGGCCCTGAACACCGGCCTTGCCCTCATGGACGCTGAACTCAACGTCGTCTGGGTAAATGAAGGAACACGTAAGGCCTTTCCCTGGGATGACCCGGTGGGCAAGAAATGCTACGCCTTTGCAGAAAACCTGAAAGAGCCTTGCGAAGGGTGCGGGGGGCTCCAGGCCATCGCAGACGGAGAGATACACGAAACGGAACGGCTCAATTCCACCAACAACCGCTGGTATCATATTGTTTCCGTTCCCATTAAGGATCACAAGGGCCAGGTTACTCATGTGCTTGAGAGCAGTACGGATATCAGCGATCGGAAACGGACCGAAGAGGCCCGTGACCAGGCTATGAGAGAACTGGAAACGCTCAAGGTCCGGCTCGAAGAAGAAAACATCTATCTCAAGAGCGAAATAGAGGAAGACTTAGGCTTTTCAAAGATTATTGGAAAAAGCAATGCGCTCCTCTATGTCCTGGGCCGCATCAAACAGGTGGCGGAAACCGATGCCATTGTGCTGGTTCAGGGTGAGACAGGGACGGGCAAAGAACTGGTCTCCCGTGCCATCCATCAAACAAGCCTACGTTCGAGTAAGCCCTTTGTTAAGGTCAATTGCGCGGCCCTGCCGGCAAATCTGGTGGAAAGTGAACTCTTCGGGCATGAAAAAGGCGCATTCACCGGGGCGACCCAAATGCGCAAAGGCCGCTTTGAAGTGGCTGATAAAGGGACGCTTTTTCTCGATGAGATCAGTGAATTGCCCGCTGGGACCCAGGCGAAGCTGCTGCGTGTAGTCCAAGAGGGGCAGTTTGAACGGGTGGGCAGTTCCCGGACCATCACAGTGGATGTCCGGATCATTGCCGCCACCAACCGCGATTTGGAGGAAGATGTCGCTGCAGGCCGGTTCCGCGCTGATCTGTACTACCGTCTTAACGTCTACCCCATCACGGTCCCCCCGTTAAGGAATCGTCCCTGTGATATCCCCCTTCTTGTGGCGTTTTTTGTGCCCCGCATCTCATCTGACCTGGGCAAGCATGTGAACCAGATCCCTCCCAGTGTATTGGAAGCTCTCCTGAAATATGACTGGCCGGGAAACGTTCGCGAACTCCGCAATGTCTTGGAGCGCACTATCATCACCACGCCTGATCAGGTGCTGCGACTTCCAGATGACTTCAATCGCGCAGGGACAAAAATACCCGAAGAACGCGCGCAGGCCGCGAAACTGGAAAATCTGGATGAAATGACCCGCCGGTACATTCTCAGGGTTTTGGAGTCGGTCCAATGGCAAATAGAAGGACCCGGGGGGGCTTCTGAGATCCTGAAGCTTAAGCCCAGCACCCTTCGATCCCGCATGCAGCGCCTGGAGATTCAACGCATAAAAAAAGGATGATGTCTTCTCTGAAGCGCGACACCTCCCTTCTCCTTCTCGTCTTTGACTCAAGCCCCACATTTGTAAGACCGTTTCTCAAACCTGGCAAGGGATCCCAACGGGCCATGATTTGACGGAGCCTGCAATCGATCACCGATAAATAAAACATCTGACAGGATACCTCCACGTCATTTCGTGGGTCCACGTCATTTCGTGGCATTTCCTTTCGAATCCCAAGGCCCAATTACCTCCGGGTAATCCTCAAAAACCAGGCCCAACATACTGATAAAACATAAGCTTTTTCCTATTTCCACACCCTCATTATCTGTACGGCACAGGAATTGCTATCCCAAAAGCAGAAAGGAGGCCTTTTCTATGGTAGGATTGATGATTTATGTTCATGTAACGCCAAGCAGACGGCACGAATTTATGCAGACCTTTGAACTCCTCGGGTGCAACAGCGAATCCCAAGTCGAATGCATTTACCATACGCTGTTTGAGGAAACAGAAAAACCGAACCGTTTTCTGTGGATGGAAGAGTGGGCCGGGTCTGAATCCCTGGAAGCGTACATGAAACAGGACAGCTTCCGAATGCTGTTAGGCGCCTTAGAGGTTCTTGGCGAGGTAGAAACCCCACGCATTCTGAAATTGGCCCCTTTTGGGGAAGAGGAGAGATCATAAAATGACGAGGACTTCGATAGCCACCAAAACTTTTAGGGCTTCTTGCATTGTGATATTCACGTTTTTGGCAGTCCTTTGCGCTGGTCAGGTACTGGCTCAAGAGGAAAAAGAGAAGAAAGCGGGCGGCGGTGGGGATCTGGCCGCAAAGACGCAGAACCCTGTGGGGGCCATGTACAGCCTGCCATTCAAATTTACCTTCGATTATGGCGCGGACAACGGCGAAGCCACCTTTTTGAACATCCAGCCGGTGATTCCGATAACTGTTGGCGACTGGAACCTGATCAATCGTGTAATCATGCCACTTATTGACACGCCCGGTCTTGTGACGGGGACACCCGAAATTCCAAACCCTGTTCAGGGCGATGGCGCCACCGGGTTGGGCGACATCAACTACTCTGTCTTTGTTTCTCCGGCTGAACCCGGCAAGGTCATATGGGGTATCGGACCATCAATCATGATGAATACAGCCACAGATGACCAGTTGGGCAGCGGCAAATGGAGCGCCGGCCCCACAGCAGTACTCCTTATCCAACCCAAGCCGTGGACAATAGGCCTGCTCGGCCGGCAGCTCTGGTCTTTCGCGGGTGATTCCGACCGTGCAAACGTCAATCAACTGCTCCTCGAACCTTTCATAAATTACAATCTTGCCAAGGGCTGGTATTTGATCTCCGATATGATCCTTACCGCGAACTGGCAGGCGGATTCCAAGAATCGCTGGGTTATACCGCTTGGCGGTGGCGTGGGTAAGATGTTTGAGATCGGCAGCCAGAAAATGAACACAAAACTTGAAGCCTATTACAACGCTGTAAAACCGGATGGCGCCCCTGACTGGACCATGAGCTGGACACTCCAGTTTTTGTTCCCAAGGTAATGGAAATCGATATTTCGATCTTAACAACAAACACCAAAACAGGAGGAATCGAGAATGAGAAGAAAAGCATTTACCATTGGCGTGGTTTTTTTACTGGCCCTGTGTTTGGCAGCTCCCGCGGCCTTTGCCGCCGACAAACCCAATATCCTCGTCATCTGGGGTGACGATATCGGCTGGTCCAACATCAGCGCCTACAACCATGGCATGATGGGCTATAAAACCCCCAACATCGACCGCATCGCGAAGGAGGGGGCCATGTTCACCGACTTTTATGCCCAGCAGAGTTGTACTGCGGGGCGCTCCGCGTTCATCCTCGGTGAGCACCCGTTTCGAACCGGACTGCTGACAATTGGCATGCCCGGTTCATCCCACGGTATACCTGACTGGGCACCAACCATTGCCGACCTGCTCAAGGACCAGGGCTACACCAGCGGCCAGTTCGGAAAAAACCACCTGGGCGACCAGGACAAGCACCTGCCCACCGTCCACGGCTTTGATGAATTTTTCGGCAATCTTTACCACCTGAACGCCGAGGAAGAGCCGGAAACCTATTACTATCCGAAGGATGAGAAATTCAAAAAAGAGTTCGGCCCGCGCGGTGTCATCCACAGCTGGGCAGACGGAAAGGGCGGACAGAAGGTCGAGGATACCGGCCCGCTGACCCGTAAACGTATGGAAACGGTGGACCAGGAGTTTCATGATGCGGCGATGACATTTATCGATAAGGCACATAAAGACAAAAAACCGTTCTTCGTCTGGTATAACGCCACCCGCATGCACGTGTGGACCCGGCTGAAGAAAGCGTCGCAGGGCCGCACCGGCATCGGCCTCTATCCCGACGGCATGGTCGAGCACGATGACATGGTAGGGGAAGTCCTGAAAAAACTCGACGACCTGGACATCGCCGACAACACAATCGTCATATACAGTACCGACAACGGCGCCGAAACCTTCACCTGGCCGGACGGCGGCATCACGCCGTTTCATGGTGAAAAGGGCACCACCTGGGAGGGGGGTATGCGCGTGCCGTGCGTCGTTCGCTGGCCCGGAACGATCAAGCCGGGTACCATTTACAATGAAATCATGTCCCAGGAAGACTGGATGCCAACCTTTCTGGCCGCCGCAGGTGTTCCCGATGTGAAAGAGAAGCTCAAAAAAGGCTACAAAGCAAACGGAAAAACATTTAAAGTTCATTTGGACGGGGACAACTTCCTGCCGTTTTTCAGCGGCAAAGCAAAGGAAAGTCCGCGCAAATCGATCGTCTATTTTGACCAGGGCGGTAATCTGAACGCAGTCCGCTATGAGGACTGGAAAATCCATTTTGCGACGACAAAGGGCAACATAGCCACAGGCGTGCGCGAGATCACCGGCTGGCCAATGATCATCAACCTGCGGGCCGACCCCTACGAAAAAGGGCCCCACGAGGCGGACATGGGCTATCTCCGCTGGTACGCAGATAACATGTGGCTGTTTGTGCCGGTACAGGGTGTGATTAAAGAATTTCTGGGGACAATTAGAAAATATCCGTTCCAGACGGGTGCGAGCCTAAACGCCGCCGGCATCAATTACAACACCCTCAGAGCGGCAGAAGTGATGGACCGTATAGAGAAAATGGAGGGTTTTGCGCGGCCCAGCAACTAGTTTACAAAGGTGGGCCCTGTCCAATCTGATCAAGAAAAGGAGGGCTCCGTGGATATCATCATGGGGCACCATGCGCCCTTGGGCCGACCGGCCAACGACTGTGAAAGCGGTTTGGGCGACATCAACCACCCCCTGCTTTTTCACCGGCCAAGGCCTCAGGTTAACGCAAGCGGCCCCTTTTTTGGCGTTAAGGAATTTTTCTGTGTGTCGTGACAAACGTATTTGAAGTAAACTTATCTAAGATAGGAGGAAACAACATGAACAAAAAAGTCTTTGTAATCGTCAACATGCTTTGTCTGGTACTATTTTTTAGTTTTGCCAATGCCCAAGAGTATACTATTGCGGACTATGATTTTACCTGGCGTGCCGCTAAGGTAGGTGATGTAAGAATGGACGTTCAAAAGAACCCGAAAGGTGTTTCCATCGTCTTGGCCGGTCCTGGAGGAGGACTTGCGCGTCTGAATATGACACCTTTACAGGCCATGGCGGTCGGTCAAGCCCTGGAGAAAACCGGAGGGTATTACGATGAACAGATGAAAAAACAGGACCCAAACATGGAAGAACTGGTTTCTGCGGGAGACCACACGGTCTCCTTTTCTTCATCTCGGGGCAGGAAGTTTCAAGTCAGCGTCAGAAAATCGGCTGTAGGTGCGGCGGTTTTGATGGACAAGGATCAGGCGCTAAAGATGGGAAAATACCTGAGGGATGCCGAAAAAATGGCTACCCTGGTTAACGAACGCATCCAACCGTAAACAGAGCCCGACGGGGTGTATGTCTTTCAGGCACCCAAAAGGCCTATGAATGGGAGGGAGTGATGACCGCGGGAAAGGCAAAAGATGAGCATATGAAACCGGGATGGCGTTTTTATGGTGGCATCATGTTGTTTGTTCTGGGGCTTTTGGGCCCCTTGTTCATTCCCTTGGTTACGGCCACGGCCCTGCCGACCGGGTGGAAGACGGCCCTTTCAGGACTCCTGATGTTGGGCATCCCGGAACTGCTTTGGGTGGCGGCGGCGGCCATCATGGGAAAGTCTGGTTTTAACTATATTAAGGGAAAATTCTGGGGGTTTTTCAAGAAGATGGCGCCCTCTGACGAGGTGAGCCCGGCGCGCTACCGGATCGGGCTTGTCATGTTCTTGCTGCCGATCCTTTTCGGC
>JAUWPC010000292.1 GCA_030611815.1 Desulfobacteraceae bacterium | reverse complement strand
ACCTCGGAACAGCTTCCAACCACGAGATTGACCTCGGTCTGGCCGTAAAACTCATTGATGGTCAGTCCCATGACCTCTTTGCCCCAATCGAGTAATTCCTCACCCAACGATTCCCCACCGCTCCCTATGGTGCGCATGGAATAATCGTGGCGGCTACGCGGATCCTGGACCTGGCGCATCATCTTTAGTGCGGTTGGGGGCATAAAGGCATTCCGGATGCCATACTTGGCCAAAAGATGAAACACCTCTTCAGGATCAAATTTCTTGGCACGATGGGCCACCACGGGGACACCATAGTGCCAGCTCGGCAGCAGCACGTCCATAAAGCCACCCATCCATGCCCAGTCTGCCGGGGTCCAGAAGAGGTCATCCTCCTTTGGAAAGAAGTTGTGCGGAAACTGAATACCCGGAAGATGTCCGAGAAGAACACGGTGGGCATGATAAGCGCCCTTGGGCGGGCCTGTGGTTCCGGAAGTGTAGCTTATAAAGGCGGGGTCATCAGCCCTGGTTTTGAGGGGTTGAAAGGAAGATGACCCTTTCTCGACCAGTTCCCCGAAGCTCAAAACACCGTCCGGGGTCTTGCCCCTTGTCAGAATAACCGTCTTTAGATAGGGAAGCCGATCGAGTATCTCCAAGACCTTTGAGAGATTTGCCTCATCAGTCACAATCCCCTTGGCTTCGCTGTTTGACAGGCGATACTCCAAGGCGTCAATGCCAAAGAGGGTAAAGAGGGGGATTACAACCGCCCCCATTTTGTATGTGGCAATGTGGGCAATCCCTGCCTCAGGGGACTGGGGCAACAGGATCCCAACCCGATCCCCAGGCCCTATACCGCTGGCCTTAAGTCCGTTGGCAAGACCGTTTGAAAGCCTCTTCAGGTCCCAGAATGAATATTTCTCTACCTGCCCATTTTCATCCTCATATATCAGCGCCAGCCGGTATCGCTGATGCGCCCACTTGTCGCATATATCCACTCCTATGTTGTAGAACTCAGGAATTTCCCAACGAAAAGAGTTATACACTTCGTCATAGGTTTTTCCAGGTTTTAACACGTGAAAATCTCCCTGCCCATATTATCGTTATTTGTTAATCGTTGAATCGTTGAATCGTTAATCGTTATGCAACCAACACGAATAACCAATAACGATTAACGAGTAACCGCCCTTTCACTTAACAAGGGTATTTGCAAGCCAGAGGATGGTTTGGGGCCATATAATACAGGCTATCAGCCCCAATTCCATGAGCCTCCAGAAAGGAAAAGCCCCCCAGTAAATATCTGCCGTGCTGATCTCCGGGGGCGCAACCCCCTTGAGATAGAAAAGGGCATATCCGAAAGGCGGTGTCAGAAAGGAGTCCTGAAGCATAACGGCTATGGTTACCACAAACCAGACCTTGTCAAATCCCAAATCTGCCGCAATTGGGAGAAAAATCGGAAAGCAGATCATAATGATGCCGATCCAGTCCAAGAACATCCCTAAGATAAAGAGAATAACCATCATGATGAAAAACGTTCCCCATTTCCCAAACCCGATACCATAGATAAAATTTTCCACCACATCACCGCCCCCGGACCCCATAAATACCCCGGAAAAGCAGGATGCGAAGGCAAGGATGACGATCACCATGGATGTGGTCTTTGTGGTGTTAACCACTGCGGTTTTGAGACCACTCCATGTGAATTTCCCGTAGGCCACTGTCATAAGAAAGGCGAGCAGCGTCCCCACCCCGGCTGCTTCCGTGGGTGTGGCAATGCCCATAAAGATCGATCCTAACACTCCTACGACAAGGATCGTGGGTGGTACCATCGATTTCAGGACCCTCAGGAATAATGTCATGGCAGGCATGGCCGCCCTTTCTTCCTTTGAAAGGGCCGGGCCGTCCTGGGGTCTAATCCAGCATCTGATCAAGATATAGAGAATGTACATGGCTGATAGGATCAGGCCCGGGATAATGGCCCCTGCAAAAAGCTTTCCCACGGACAGTGCGGCCTGGTCAGCCATGACAACTAACATAATACTTGGTGGTATGAGAATCCCGAGGGTGCCGCCCGCGCATATGCTCCCGCAGGCAAGCCTTTTATTATACCCGTACTTTAGAAGCACCGGCATGCCCAGGAGTCCCATGGTCACGACCGATGCCCCAATGATCCCTGTGCATGCTCCAAAAAGGGTGGCTACCACAACAACCGCTACGGCAAGGCCTCCCCTTATGGGGCCAAACAGGTATCGCATGGTATCAAAGAGGTCTTCGGCCACGCCTGATTGGTCCAATAGCTGGGCCATGAGGATAAAGAGGGGGATACAGACCAGAATATAATTATCCATGGTGCCCCAGATCTGGTTCACGAAGAGATAGAAGCAGCTCGGGCCCCATCCAAGGTAGCCGAAAATAGCAGCAAGACCGCCGAGAACAAAGGCGAGGGGGTGCCCCATAAAGAGGCCGATCAAGATCCCTGCGAACATGCCGATGGTTATGAATTCCGGACTCATACTTCCTCCCCCCTAATGGTCTGAATGATCGCACGGATATAGGTGGCGATCCCTTGAATCAAGAGCAATCCGATGGAGACCGGGACAACTGTTTTTACCAACGGAACGATCCTCAGGGCAGCAGAATCACTCGTTTCACCTATGGCCCAGGAGGTGTGTGCAAAGATAACCCCCTGATACAAAACAATTATGCAAAATGGGAAGAAGAACACCATGTATGTGATAATGTCTAAAATCCCCCTGGTCCTTGGTGAAAACTTTTCGTATATGACATCGATTCTCACATGCCCCTTATAAAGGAGTGTATATGCGGCGGCCAACATAAAGTGGGGGCCATAGACAAAGTCGATGACCTCGGTTGACCATATGTGAGGGGCGCCAAAGAATCTCCTGGATATCACTTCGAATACCACAAGAATTGCAAGGGGAATAACAAGCCAGACAAAAATCCTGCCTGACCATTCACTAAAACCATCTAAAAATTTCAGTAAAGTTTTGATTTGCATTTACATTCCTTCCATTTAGAGTCCACCATAAAAGATCTTTTGCTTCACTCCGTATGCACTGGTAATTGGTTTGATACAGATAATGAGATAAAAAAAAGGCCTTTGAAGGGTAACCTTCAAAGACCTTTCGTACGATTAATAGCCCATCTTTTTAAGCTCGCCTAAGACCTTACCCACAAAGACTGGGGTACGTCCCTGGCCAAACCTCCCGGTCATTTCCCGCCAGTCCTTGTATTCGTCCAGATACTCCATCTGCGATTTAAGTATCTTTGCATAGTTCTTCGATTTCTTGGCCTGTATCAGGCAATACTCACCAGCCAATCCCTCCAACTTATCCAATTCCGCATCAGGCAAAGAGTATACTTTTGTGCCCTTTTCAATAAATTTTTCTATAGCCTTTCCCGACGCTACCTCATAAAAGGCCATGGCCTTTATTGACGCTGCCTGGCACGCATTTCGGAGGATAGCCTTATAGCTCTTTGAAAGGCTGTTATAGGCCTTTAGATTAACCATGGTTCCAAGTTGCGAACATGGTTGAAACCAACAGGGAACGCTCCAGTACTCGGTTATTTCCGCAAAGCCCATTTCCCAGTCAATACCGGGGCTGCTGAATTCCGCGCCATCCAATGTCCCCCGCTCTACAGCCAGGTAAATCTCGCCACCCGGGATCTTCAGCGGCGAAGCGCCTACTTGCTTCAAAATCCAGATCGTTGCCCGGGATGGTGTCCTCAGTTTCAACCCCTTATAGTCCTCTATTGATTTGATCGGCCCGGTCTTCTTGGTGGTTCGGAAACCGGACTCCATTGGGGTGACGCCCAGGGAGAAATAGGTCATTCCATATTGACCGAAAAGTTCCTGCATCATCTCCAGACCGCCCCACCCATACATCCAGTTGACGTAATCCACATTGGTGAAGCCAAATGGGAAGGATCCTAAGAAGTCAAAGGCAGGGTCTTTGCTTGCCCAGTAGCTGGGCCAGTCACCGGCCATCTGTACGACGCCTTTGCTGCAGGCATCAAAATACTCAAAGGCCTTCATGAGTGAGCCGGACGGAAACCATTTAATCTCAAAGTCTCCATCAGTCATGTCTGATACATACTTGATCATCAGCTTGTCGCCGTAATAGAGATTGATGGCAGGGGTCCAGGTGCTTCCCATCTTCCATTTAATCTTCTTGGCCAAAGCGGTGGTACCGAATGCGAAAACCATGGTTATTGCGCCCAAAAACATCAATAATTTAATTTTTCTCATTTTGTCCCTCCATATGAATTGAGATTTATTGGTTTGAGGCTACAAAAAACTCTGCCCCCGCTACGTCAGGTCTTTCACCTCCTTTCTTTCATTGAATTCCTTATATTTATATTGATTAAAATACCACTTGATTAAGGTGATTGTCGTTTGAGAATGCATTAGTTTTGGG
>JAUWPC010000167.1 GCA_030611815.1 Desulfobacteraceae bacterium | reverse complement strand
AAGAAAGGGAGGTCTAATGACTATGAAAAAACTGAGCATTGTATTGGCTATCACCGTGGCCCTGACTCTGATCATTGCAGGACCGGTCGCGGCTAAAACATTCTTCTTAGGTATCGGCACCGGTGGCACCGGCGGCATCTATTATCCCTATGGGGGGGGTGTAGCAGAGATATGGTCCCGGTATGTTCCGGGCGTCAGGGCCGTAGCAGAAGTCACAGGCGCAAGCGTGGAAAACGTAAAGTTAGCATCTAAGGGCGAAACCGTCGTCGGAGAGGTCATGGGAGATGTGGCCGTGGCCGGCTACGAAGGGCTCTCCAAATTCAAGGGAAAGAAACAAAATATCCTTTCCATGGCCATAATGTACCCTAATCTGCTTCAGTTAGTGGTCTTAAAAAAGAGCCCCATAACGAACGTAGAGCAGATAAAGGGTAAAACGATCAGCAGCGGGAGCCCGGGAAGCGGCACCAATTTCATGGCCGAGGTCGTATTCAAGGCCCTTGGTATTCCCCTGGACTCCTATAAGGACACCCGCCTTTCCTTTACCGAGAGTTCCAACGCCCTCAGGGACGGAACCATCAAATTAGGTACGTGGTCGGTTGGGCCCGGCACCAGTTCCATCATGGACCTGGCAACGACCCATGACATCCGGATCATTCCCTTTACACCTGAGCAGGCCAAAAAAGTCCTCGCGGCCAACAAGACCTATTCTTCGGTGGAATTGGCCGGCGGTGTATACAATGGTGTTGACAAACCGGTTCCCACGATCGGCGTGTGGAACGTGCTGATCTGCCAGAAGTCCTTAGACACGGACTTGGTGTACAAATTGGTTAAGGCCCTGTACGAGCACAATGATTACCTCTGCAAAATTCATCCCTCAGCCGCGTACACCACGCCTGAGAATGCTGTGAAATACTCACCGATCCCGCTCCATCCGGGGACCATCAAATACCTCAAGGAAAAGGGGATCAAGGTGCCTGCAAGACTGATTCCTTAACGGGGTGACAAGAATTGTTCAATAAGCCGGTTCGGTCCTCCGTATGGGGGGTAACCGGCGCAATCATTGGCCTGGCTCTGGCCGCCTGGTATTTGCCAGGCGGCCTGGAGTTGCGCATCATCCCGGTCGTAAAGGATGGGCCGTTGTTGGTTCTCCCCTTAGAACCGGGCGAACGCTTTACCATCCACTACTATCACTCGGTGGAAAACGCCCCAATCTGGGAAGAACACAGCTTAGATGAAGAGGGGCGTATCTACATCGAGGAAGAGCGTTATCTAAAATTCGGGGCCGGCATGGGCCGGATGCCTGGAGTAGGCCGTATGGTGCGGCGGGGGCCGTATGAAGTCATCGAAAACATGCATATGGCCACAGGCGATTTCATACTGCGGGTGGGAAGCCCCGGCGTGGACCACACCATTATCTGGCGCAATATCAGGAGAAATCTATCCGCAGTTGCGCCGCATGAAGCGGTACGCTTCTCGGCCCGGCCTGTGAGCCTGCTTTACAAAATGTACCGATCCCTTTTCCCGCATTCCGCCACCCCCATCAAAGGCTGAAGTCAGAACTGAGGTGATTATGACAAAAGAGAGTGAGGCAACATCTTCCTCGGTAATTGAATGGAGCATTCTGAAAGTTGTTGCAGTGATAGGCATTGGGCTCAGTCTGTTTGAACTGTATACGGCCGGAGTCATTGCCATGACCGCCATGAGGCACAGGTCCGTTTTCCTGACCTCCATTCTCGTCATAGCCTTCTTGACCCGACCCCTTTACAAGGGGGCCCGGAGAGACCGGCTGAACGGGGCACTCTGCGTCGACCTGATCTTAGTGGCCATGAGTGTGGCCGTGGGCGCCTATATTTTTATCGATCTTAACGGCATCTTTGACCGTCAGGGCGACTGGAGCCAATGGGACATCAACGTTGGTATTGTTCTGGTCCTCCTTGTGCTCGAGGCCACACGCCGTGTTATCGGTTTAAATTTGACATGTATTGCCTCCGGGTTCCTTCTGTTCGGATATTTCGGGCCCTACATGCCCGATATCCTTATGCACAAGGGGTACTCCATCGAACGGATGGCCACCACGCTCTCCCTCACCACAGAGGGGATATTCGGTCTGCCGACCGGGGTTGCAGCGACCTTTGTCTTTATATTTATTTTGTTCGGGTCCTTCTTAGAAAAGACGGGGGCAGGGAACTTCTTTATCGATATGGCCTATTCCATTACAGGGCGTTTCTCCGGGGGGCCAGCGAAGACTGCTGTGGTAGCAAGCGGATTCATGGGATCGGTTGCCGGAAGCGCGATAGCCAATGTGGTTGCCACAGGCTCTTTTACCATCCCGATGATGAAAAAGATCGGATATAAACCTCACGTAGCCGCTGCCGTGGAGGCGGCGGCCTCCACAGGGGGACAGTTGATGCCCCCCATCATGGGGGCCGGGGCCTTTCTGATGGCCGAATTCACGCAAACCCCCTACCTTGAAATCATAAAAATAGCATTTATCCCTGCTCTCCTTTATTTCTTCTCTGTCATCCTTTTCGTGCATATTGAGGCCCAAAAGGAAGGCATCTGGGGCCAGCCCAAAGAAGTCTTGCCGAGGATGGGCAAAACCATAAAAAAAGGAATCCATTTTATTATTCCTGTTGGCATCCTTATCACAGTACTCGTCATGAATTACAGCCCGATGATGGCAGGGTTTATAGCAATATTGGCGATCTATTTCACAGCGCTTCTTCGCAAAGACTCACGGATTTCAATCACGACCCTGCTCAAGACTTTAGAGCAGGGGGCGCGCAATGCCGTTGTGGTGGGCGTTGCCTGTGCAGCGGCCGGTATTATCGTAGGGGTCGTTAATCTGACCGGGACAGGTCTCAGGTTTTCTTCTCTGATTGTTTCTCTCTCTCAGGGGAATCTGCTCTTAGCTTTGGGCCTGGTTGCCTTCACCTCCCTGCTCCTCGGAATGGGGCTTCCGGTGACAGCCTCCTACATCGTTCTGGTCATCCTGGCAGGTCCGGCTCTCATGGATCTTGGCCTCCCGCTCATCACTGCCCATATGATCGTCTTCTGGTACAGCCAGGATGCCAACATAACGCCACCAGTTGCCTTAGAGTCCTTTGCGGCATCCGGCATAGCAGGATCAAGCCCCATGCGGACGGCGTTCACATCCTGGAAGTTGGCCAAGGGACTCTATATTATACCTATTGTCATGGCCTATCATCCCCTCCTCCTGAACGGCACCACCGGAGAAGTGGTCCAAACAGTTATCTTTTGCACTGTCGCTATTACGGCCTTTGTGATCTGTTTAGAGCGATATTTTCTCGTACCCCTCATCTGGGCAGAAACGATCCTGTACGGAGGGGCTGCCATCGCGCTAATCTGGGCGAACGATACCGTCAACCATATTGGATTCGCCGTATTCGTTGTTCTTTCGGCCTATCAGATCATAGCGAAAACGAGGGCGCCCAAGCGGGAGAGGAATTAGTTTTCGATTTAGGAATGAAGACGAAATAACTGCCGCATTTGACCCCGCCAGAGGCGGGGTTGTTTTCGGATTCATAATCTTAATCGTACTCTTAATAATAATAGCTTTGAGTAAGATTCGTTTCTCGTTCCCATGCCTTCTCGTTCCCATGCTCCTGCGTGGGAACGTTTTTGAGACGCTCTGCGTCTTGTGTTGCACAACTACTCAACCACTTAACCAAGTCCCGAGGAGGACAGATGAGCGTTGATTATGGCTTTCAACTTCTGAAAGAACAGGAGATAAAAGAATTAAAGACTTTGGCTAAGGTTTATCGCCATTCGAAAACCGGCGCCCAACTCCTCTCCCTTACCACAGATGACGAGAATAAGGTCTTTGGAATAACATTTCGCACACCCCCGTCAGATTCAACAGGGGTAGCCCACATATTAGAACACTCCGTGCTTTGCGGGTCACGAAAATTTCCGGTGAAAGAGCCCTTTGTGGAGCTTCTAAAGGGGTCCCTGCAGACCTTTCTCAATGCCTTTACCTACCCTGACAAGACCTGCTACCCCGTGGCCAGTCAAAACCTTCAGGACTTTTATAATCTCATAGATGTCTATGTGGATGCTGTTTTCTATCCGCGGATCACCCGCTCCATATTCCAGCAGGAGGGATGGCATTTTGAACTGGAAAATGCAGATGATCCCCTTTCATATAAGGGCGTGGTCTTTAATGAAATGAAGGGGGCCTATTCGTCCCCTGACAACCTCCTTTCCGAGTACTCCCTCCAATCCCTTTTCCCGGATAACGCCTATGGTTTTGATTCGGGCGGCGATCCAAAGCAGATACCGCGCCTCACGTACGAACAATTCCACTCCTTCCACAAGAGATACTATCATCCCTCCAATGTTAGGATCTACTTTTACGGTAATGATGATCCGGATGAGAGGTTAAGACTGGTCAATGATTATCTCAAGGAGTTTGATCCGATTGAAATCGACTCAGAGATCCGGTTGCAGACCCCTTTCAAAGAATCCAAACGTTTGATCCGCCCCTTTATGGTCGGAGAAGATGCGGGCACAGGCCCGAAAGGGATGGTTACTCTCAACTGGATGCTCACGGAAACAACAGACGTTGAAACAAATTTTGCCCTTCACATCTTAGAGTATATCCTCTTAGGCATGCCTGGCTCCCCCCTGAGAAAGGCCCTGATAGACTCGGGATTAGGTGAGGATATCGCCGGTGTGGGTCTCGAAAACGAGCTGCGTCAGATCTATTTCTCCACGGGCCTCAAGGGTGTTGACACAAAAAACGCCGACCGTATTGAATCCCTCATCTTAGAGACCCTAACCGAACTGGCCCGGTCCGGGATCGATCCCAAAACAAGGGAAGCAGCCCTGAATACCATCGAATTCGGGTTAAGGGAAAACAACACAGGGAATTTCCCCCGCGGGCTCTCGCTTATGCTGAGGTCCCTGACCACCTGGCTTTATGACAGCGACCCTTTGGCCCTCCTCTCCTTTGAAGGGCCGCTTGAAAGCATAAAATCCAGAGCTATATCAGAGAATGCATTTTTTGAAGAGATGATCGACCGCATGCTTCTCTCAAACCCGCACCGAACCACCCTGATTCTCCAGCCGGACAGAGGCCTCAGAAAGCAAGAAGAAGAAAACGAAAGGGATCGCCTAACAAAGGCCCGGTCAGCCATGGTCAAAGAAGAGCTGGAAGGGATTGTAGATAACACGAAAGAACTCAAGCGCCTCCAGGGGACCCCTGATCCGCCCGAGGCCTTGGCCTCCATCCCAATGCTGAAATTGGAGGACTTAGATAAACAAAACAAAACCATACCCTTAGCCTTCTCAGAAGAGAGCGGAACGAAAATCCTGTTCCATGATCTCTTTACCAACGGCATTGCATATGTGGACTTGGGCTTTAATCTGCGTTGTCTCCCTTCCGAATACCTCTCTTATCTCCCCCTCTTTGGCCGGGCGCTTGTTGAGATCGGGACAGAAAAGGAAGATTTCGTCACCCTGACCCAGCGTATCAGCCGCAAGACCGGGGGGATCAGGCCGCAATCGTTCACCTCAAACGTTAAGGACTCCGAGAAGAGCACAGCATGGCTCTTCCTGAGGGGTAAGGGGATGTCAGGCCAGATCGAGGATCTGATCAATATCGTGCAGGACGTGCTCCTGACGGTGAAGTTGGATAACCGGGAACGGTTTCGACAGATGGTGATGGAGGAGAAGGCCAGGGTCGAGCAGAATCTGGTCTCTGCCGGGCATCAGGTTGTCAACCTCCGGCTCAGGGCCCATTTCAGCGAAGCCCACTGGGCTGCGGAGCAGATGAGCGGGATAAGTTATCTCTTCTTTGTGAGAAAGTTAGCGCTAACCGTTGATGAAGACTGGCCCGGGGTGCTTGCCGTACTCCGGCAAATGCACAAAACCCTCTTAAACCGCAAGGCAATGATTGCGAATATCACCGTAGACCAACAGGGATGGTCCCGGGTTGAGCCGCGCCTGAAGGACCTTCTAAAAGCAATGCCAAAAGGTCCGGTCTCCGAGCCGGACTGGCCCGCAGGAGGCGACCCCCTTTTCGAAGGGATGACCATCCCCTCCCAGGTCAATTATGTGGGCAAGGGGGCTGACCTCTACAGCCTGGGGTACAGGTTTCATGGCTCTGCACTCGTTATAACACGTTATCTGCGCAATGCCTGGCTGTGGGACCAGGTTCGTGTCCAGGGCGGGGCTTACGGCGCATTCTGCATTTTTGATCGCCTTTCAGGTGTTTTGACCTTTGTTTCTTACAGGGACCCCAACCTCATTCAAACCATTGAAACCTTTGGCCGGTCTGGCCGGTTCCTTGAAAATATGACCCTGAGTGAGGAGGAACTCACAAAGGGCATCATCGGAGCTATTGGAGATCTGGACGGCCACATGCTCCCGGACGCAAAGGGATTCACCTCAATGCTTCGTTATCTTATTGGCGATACCGAAGAAAACCGGCAACAGATGCGGGACGAAATACTCAGTACCAGGGCCGCTGATTTCAAGGAGATGGCCCAGATTCTTGAGGAAGTCAAAAACAAGGGTATAGTGAAAGTCCTCGGATCCCCAACCGCCATCGAAGCAGCCGAAAAAGACCGACCGGGATGGCTGAAACTGGTCAAGGTGCTTTAAAAAATACCTTGACAACTCTGTCCGATATGTTATGAGTAGAATTATTACTCATAATTGGGACTATAATGGATAACCTGTTCGCAGGTCTAATTGCATCCAAGACCAGGATTAAGCTCCTGACCAGGCTTTTTTTCAACCCCGAGACCCGCTCATATCTTCGCGAACTGGCCAAGGAGTTCAATGTATCCACAAACTCGGTTCGCGAAGAACTCAACCAGCTTACCAAAACCAAACTCCTCAAATCTAAAAGAAATGGCCGCCAGATTCTCTATGCCGCTAACCAGGATCATCCCCTGTTTCCGGAATTAAAGTCCATGGTGAGCAAAGCCATGGGTATAGACCAGGTAATTGACAGTATCGTAAGCAGGTTGGGTGACTTAGAGAGGGCCTATCTAATCGACGACTACGCCCAAGGGAAAGATACCGGTATTGTAGATCTCTTATTGGTTGGAGATATAGACCAGTATCATCTGAATGATTTGAGCAGGAAAACTGAACGATATATCAAACGAAAGATCCGGTCTCTGGTCTTGAACAGGGAGGAATACGAAGAATTCGAGCCTAAGCTGAAACAGCGACCCAGTGTTCTGATCTGGGAGGCAAAAAAAATAGCGGAATCGGGAACCCTAAAATAGACACTATCGCCCAACATTCACAAAATTAAATGGTATATCAGTAAGTTACGTCAGTTATGCCCATTTAACTTAAGGGGCGGAGCTATGTCTG
>JAUWPC010000309.1 GCA_030611815.1 Desulfobacteraceae bacterium | reverse complement strand
TCTTCAAGACGATTACGGTGTTTCTTAAGTTCGAGATGGGTTCGAACCCTGGCTTTTACGATAGATGGGCTAAAAGGCTTTGTGATGTAATCAACTGCACCAAGTCCAAGTCCTTGGGCCTCGTCGTCTTCTCCGCTTCTTGCCGATATGAAGATAACCGGTATATTTGACGTTCTCCTGTTAGCTTTCAACCTCTTGCACACTCCGTATCCGTCCATCCCAGGCATCATGATGTCCAGGAGTATCAGGTCGGGAGGATTTTGAGATGTGGCGACTCGTAGAGCATCTTCCCCATTTTCAACCACGATGCATTTCCCAAAACTATCCATTATCTTTTGCACCTTCTCCCTGCTAACAAGCTCATCGTCAACGATAAGGATTCTCATGAAAGACGTTCCTCGATTTTAGGATAACTTATCTACTTCTTGCATTATGTTGCGAGTATCTCATATTGGCCAAAATTACGCAAGACTGCCGAATCAATTGTTGAAAGTTGGGAACTTTAAGGTTTCATAATGTAATCAAGATATTATCGAAACCCCAAACTTCACCCCTTCCCATTAATCTTACTCTTCAAAACTGGTGAGCATTTAAAAGTTACCACTCTCCTCGATCCCAACACCATGCCGTCCCCTGTCGCAGGATTCCGTCCTCTCCGCTCATGTTTCTCTTTCACACAGAATTTTCCAAAACCAGATATTAACACATCTTCGCCATTCTCCAGGGTTTTTTTGATGATTTCTAAAAAAGATTCAACCAGGTCAACAGATATTCTTTTGGGGAAGTCCTGGTGATTATAGATCGAATTTATGATCTGTTCTTTGGTGAGCGACATGGATGGTTACTCCTTTGGAGAAAAATTGGCGGTCATACAGAGGGTATATTCTTATAAAAAAAGAAGTTAACGTGATGCACTTATTTTGTCAAGGAATTATAATAGTTACAGGAGCTCGAGGATATTTGGGAAAAACGGGCTTTTCCAAGGCATATAGGGTTTTCCCGCCGTTGGCGGGATCAGATGTGGGGAACGCAATCCCGCGCTGCGCCGCACTGAAAGCAAGCAAGTTTGAAAAGTGAATCTCTTTCCAGCCTCTGTCACACGGTATTCTTTAACCGTTTTCCCTCTTTCAGCCGGGCGATGTTGTCTGCTACTGCGTGGCCCAACGCACTGAAAGACTGTTCCGTGACACCGGCAGTATGCGGTGTGATTACGACACGGTCATGGTTAAGGAGTGGGTGTTCGGGGGAGGGCGGCTCCATGCTCAAGACATCCAAGCCTGCCCCTGCGATGCTCCCTTCGCTTACAGCGGTGAGCAGATCCTCCTCGTTTAGGATGGGGCCTCGGCTGATGTTGATGAAGTAGGCCGTGGGCTTCATGAGCTCGAAAACCGAAAGGTTGGCCATCCCACGTGTTTCCGGAGTCAGTGTAACGGCTGAGATAACAAAATCAACCTCTGGCAAAAGTGAAAAGAGCCTGTCCGGTTTTGCCAACAGCGTTAGACCAAGTTCTTCAGCCAGGCCATCAGGTGGGGCAATGTCGGTGCCCATGACTTTCATTCCTAAGGAGATAAGGCGCCGGGCAAGGGCTCTCCCCACCGCGCCTAAGCCTATGATCAGAGCAGTCCGGTCGATGAGCGCCATGCCCCTGGGCCGTCCCCACTCCCCCTTGGCGAGTACCTGTTGGGCGATCTTGAAAAGCCGGGCGCAGGCCATCATCAGAAATACACCGCCCTCGGCTGTACATTCCGCGTGGACCGGGGCCTGATTTCCCGGAACATTGGCCACCGGAATCCCCCTGTTTGAGGCCGCATCGATATCCACGCCCTCCAGGCCAACGCCAAACTGCTGGATCAATTTCAAGCCCGGGGCTGAGTCAATGATCTCGGGTGTGATCCGGGACATGGAAGGAATCAGGACCTCTGCCCATTTTGCTTCGGTCAATACTTTTTCCTGCCGACAGAAGCGGACATCATCTTCGGAAAGGAGACGATCAAGGATTTCGAACATTGCCGGAAACATGTCATCGCAAATCAAAATATTCATTTTGTTAGCTCCATTCATTGACGCGCCCATAAAATCTCCTTTTTACGGACAATTGCGAATTATTGTCAAGAGTTAGACCTGACCTGGCTAAACCGGCTTTTTCTATATTTCCACAGATTCACCATGGCCTTGGCAGCCCTTTCCGGGGTGGGATAGTTTGCCAGAGCGCCTGATTCTTCAAGCGCCTTAATCTGTTCGTCCCAGATCCCTGGAGGGGAGAGGATGCAAGTGATGAGTGGCTTTTTTTGTGCCCACTCTTTTAACAGATCGCTTATCCCTCTCACTGCATCTACGTTGGCCGAGGCGAACATCATGAGAAGGATAATCCCATCAACATTATCATCATCCATTACCGCCTGAACAATCCCCTTGATGGCCGATGAGTTATACCATGCGGGACCCATATCAACCGGGTTTGTCCTCAAAGCTAAGGGGGGAAGGAGTTCATCGATCTGTTGCTGTGTTGGTTCTGTGAACCGGGCTATCTCTAATCCATGCTCTTCACAAAGGTCACAGGCCGCCATGGCGGGCCCTGCCTGGCCGGACAAGACTGCCATGCCAGGTCCTCCGGGCATCGGGCATAAGGCCATGGCCTTGGCCGTGTCTAACAGGGTCTCGGTATTATCGATATTTAGTATCCCCGCCTGGCTGAATGCGCCGGTATAAACCTCATGCCTGCCGGCCATGGATCCGGTGTGGGATAAAGAGGCCTGATCACCTACCATGGAGCTGCCGGTCTTGTAGGCAATGATAGGTTTCTTGTCAGGGTATTTTTTTGCAGTCTCAATCAAATCACGGGGGTCATCAACCCCTTCAAGATAAAGGACAATGACCTTTGTGTCAGTGTCAACCATGAGATAGTCAAGCATCTGAGGGAAATCCACATTCAACCGGTTACCCAATCCCACGATCTTGCTGAAACCCACATCCATCCTCATGGCCATGAAGCCGAGCAGGTGGGATATTCCACCACTCTGGCTGAGGAGACAGATTCCACCCTTTTTAATCCGGGAAAACTCCGGGGTAAAGGAGGCGTTAAGATTGGCATGGAAGTTTATCATGCCAAAGGTGTTGGGACCGATGACCGGGATCCCTGCTTCATTGACGATGCGGGCGATTTCCTCATGAAGATGAGCGCCCGCCGGGTCGTCAATCTCCTTAAAACCTGCCGTAATTAGTACAATCCCCTTAACCCCTTTGGCAACGCACTCCCGGAATACGCCTGAAACCAGTTTAGCCGGTAAGACTACAATAGCCAGATCGATCCGGCCATCATAATCGGAAATAGCCGCAGACACTCTTATGTCCATAATTTCAGAAGTCCCGGGATTTACCGGAATAATCTTGTCCCCGAACCCTCCCTCGGTCAAGCTCTTCATAACGTGAAAGCCTAACTTATCAGGTTTATCCGAGGCTCCGATAACAGCTACAGATTCGGGATCGAACAAGCATCTAAGATTTGCGGCAAAATGGTTCATTACCAGACCTCAACGGACCCTTCCTGGCTGGGCGTTTTTTTGGATTATCGGCTTTTTGAAATCGCTTTTTTCCTTATCCCCTTTTTTGCGCGCTGGTCGGTGATGATCCGGTAGGCCACATAATACTTGTAAATATTACTCACATATTGCACTGTTTCTCGGCCGATTCTCTTTGCTGCCACCACTTCCACATTCCGAAACCAGATATTGGGATCAAGCCCCATCTTGGAGGCTTCTCTTCGAAGCCGTTTAACTCTGGCCGGACCAGCGTTATAGGATGCAAGAGTAAAAAGGAGTTTGTTCAGGCGGTCCATATCTTCATTTTCAAAGTAATTCTCATAAATCCACCTAAGATATTTCACGCCACCATGGATATTGTTCTCCATTTCCTCAATATTGGTGATGTTAATAGGATCACCTGCGGCGGTATCCGGCAAGATCTGCATTACGCCAACGGCGCCTGCCGGGCTTCTTTTACTCTGATCGATTCGAGATTCCTGGTAGGCAAGCGCCGCGATCTTCAACCAATCAAAACCATATTTTTGGCTGTATTTCTTGAAA
>JAUWPC010000308.1 GCA_030611815.1 Desulfobacteraceae bacterium | reverse complement strand
TCATTGTGAAGATATGGGGCGCCACAACGCGTTAGACAAGGTAATAGGATCTACACTTATTAGAGGAATTTCCTCAGAAGACAAGGTGCTGGTTTCGAGCGGCCGTGCCAGCCTGGAAATGATCCTTAAGACGGCAAGGGCAGGGTTTCCCGTCTTTGTTGCGATGTCCCGGCCTACCTCAAAGGCAGTGGAAGCGGCCAGGTTTTATAACATCACATTAATAGATATGGCGAGAGATACCAATCGCATATACACCCATGTCCGCCGCATAAAAGGGTTTTGAGATGTGAAACTGGAAAATAGTGCCGTGTCCTGAAAGTTCTTTCTGCAAAATTGGCAATTTAAGTTGCCTGTGTAATAATAATCGAATAACGATCAAGGAGTGACGAGTGACGAAGGAAAACAAAGATTTGACCTTGAGGATCGTCTCATTGATTTTGCCGTCAGAATTATTTATGTGGGAGAATCATTAGCCAAAATAAAAGTAAAAATTCGTAATTCGGGACTCGGCGGTGACCTCGATTGTTTAAGAAAGATGTTAGCAGGCTGCAGTTAATCCATATTATCAATATATTAACATGTATTTAAAGATATAAGTGGATTATATGTGGCGAATATCCGGTCAATTTGTTTTGCGAAAATGTAAGAGGGAACTTTTAGGACGGTACACTAGGGGGTCAGGCCTCATGGGCCAGAGGCTGTGGTTTTTCTGAGAGGAAAAATATGGGCTTATGGAGAAGATAAAAGACGTTTCAGGTGTTGTCCTGGCGGGCGGCAGCAGCAATCGTTACGGAAAAAACAAGGCCTTAGTTAAACTTCATGGCACCCCTTTGATTGAAAGAGTTCTCGATGTAATGCGCCCTATCTTTCGTCGTGTAATCATCATCACAAACACCCCGGATGAATATTCCTATCTCCAACTCCCCATGTACCAGGATATCATTAAAGGCCTGGGCCCCTTAGGGGGCATTATTACCGGGTTACGAGTAATCCCGGATAATGCTGGCTTTTTTGTCGCCTGTGACATGCCATTCCTCAACCAGGGACTGATCCGGCATATTGTTGAAATCAAGGCTGATTTTGATGTGGTTGTACCGAGAATATCCGGAAAAATGGAGGCCCTTCATGCGCTGTATGACAAGAGATGCCAGAGCAAGATCGAAAGTCTGATCAATTCAAGGATATACCAAGTATTCCGATTTTTTAACAAAGTTTCGGTCCGGTATGTTGATGAAGATGAAGTCAGGATATTTGATCCTGACCTGAGGTCCTTTCTTAATGTTAATAGACCTGAGGGGCTAAACGACTTTGAAAACCTATTTTGAGGTGAAATGATATATGACAGAATTAATACTCTTCGTAAGCCTTGCCGTTTCAATTTCGGCTGTATGTTCTCTCTTCGAGGCAGTGCTCTATTCAGTGCCCCTGAGACACATTGAGGCCATGGTCCAGGCCGGAAAACCTGGAGGCAGAATATTGAAGAATTTGCGTCGCCATGTTGAGCGACCGATATCTGCTATTTTATCCCTCAATACCATCGCCAATACAGCCGGAGCTGCCTTTGCCGGGGCTGCCGCAACCGCTGTTTTCGGGCATCAATGGCTTGGATATTTTTTCGCCCTCTTCACCTTGGCCATCTTGCTGTTTTCGGAAATTATTCCCAAAACAGTAGGGGTTGTCTACGGGAGGTCCTTAGTTGCCGTGGTGGCCTATCCCCTGAAAGGGCTTGTCTGGGTCATGACGCCTGCCATATGGTTAAGCGGATTGATGACGCGCCTGATAAGCCGGGGTAAACGCGAAGAAGCCATAACTGCTGAAGAGATCCAGGTCATGGCACGTTTAAGTCGTCGGACCGGAGGCATCCTGTTTTACCAGGAACAGACCATTAATAGGATCTTGACTCTCCAGGAGAAAATGGCCAAGGATGTAATGACGCCCAGGACCGTCGTTTTTTCGCTTAGCGAACATCTGACACTACAAGAAGCGATTGCGGCGGCCGGTGGATGGGAACACAGCCGGATACCTGTGTATGACCAGGGGATAGAGGACGTGGTGGGTGTCGTCCACACAAGGGAGATCTTGATTGCACTTTCGGAGGGGAATGAAGATAAGAGGTTAGCAGAACTGATGCGGCCGGTGCATTTTGTGGCCGAAACAGCCAAATTAAATGATGTATTGTCGGAGTTCTTAGAATTGAGACAGCATCTTTTTGCCGTCATAGACGAATACGGCGGGCTGTCCGGTCTCATCTCCTTAGAGGATATCTTGGAAGAGATCTTAGGAAGGGAGATTGTCGATGAATCGGATGCGGTGGCCGATAAACGGGAATTGGCGAGACGAAAACAAGTTATTTAATGGTGAGCCTCATCTCCTTTACACCCACTTCCGCGCCCATCACTTCGCACAACCGCTTTATTTCCCTCTTTTTTTCGGAGCTGTTTTCCTTGAAGGAAATAATGATTTCTTTGATATCATGGTCGCTAACCATCTTATCCAGGTCTTTCAGCCCTCCGAACACCGGGTAACCACGGATCTTGCTCTGTTGGATTCTTGGGTTGTCGTCCATAAAACCGACTACAGCCATATCGAGATCCCTGTTTGTCTCAATCTCCCTGAGGACCATCTGTCCCCCTAAGCCTGCACCGTAAACAAGGACACGCTTCCCCTTAGGTGTTCCCCTGATCCCTTCCTCCAAGAGGCGAAAAGAGAGTCTCGAAAGGGATACCAATATCAGCATGAGGCCCCAGTAGATTACAAAAACGGCCCGGGAGAAACTATAAAAACGATATAAGAAAAGAAAGATCAGTATGGGCGCAATGGTGCCGGCCGTAATCGCCTTTCCATAGGAAATAAGATCCCTGATACTCGTATTTTTCCAGACACCCCGGTAGACGCCGAATATATAGAAGAAGAGGATCTGACATGCAATAACGATCGGCAGGGAATTCAGGAAAAAGTCGAAATTAGGCCCAAGAAAACCCTCGAAACGCAAGAGGTAGGCTGTATAGTAGGCTATTGTGATCAAAACGAGATCTAAGAGGACCTCAAAAAGCCTTCTTCTAAAAGTGATCTCGATCAGGATAGGAGTAATCACTCCTGAAACTTCGCCCGACATAATCGATTTCTCTGAATAGACCTTGACCCTCGCAAGATAGATCCAAAAAAAGAGTATAAAGAGGAAATAGATGACAATGAGCACTAAGCTGGCTCCAATGGACAACCGGTTGAGGGCGAGGGCCATGAGGCCTGATACCGCGGAGAAGAGGTATAACACCAGGACCGCTTTCCTTTCGGACAAACCGATGGCAACCAAACGGTGGGAAGAGTGATCTCGCCCGCCCTGAGAGATGGGCCGTCGAAACAGCTTGCGCATCAGGCTGACAAAACCTGTATCCAAGATAGGAATGAAGAGGATGAGAATGGGGATTGCAATCACGGAAATCAGGTGGAGAAAGCCCTGGCCGCTCGTCTGTGAAGGGGCGCCGCTTATGGTCAAACAGGCCAGGACAAAGCCAACGAAAAGACTTCCAGCATCACCCATAAAGATGGAGGCTGGATTGAAGTTGTAGACCAGGAAGCCTGAAACAGCCCCGAGATAGGCGGAGAGTGTCAAGAGGAGAGGCGTGGAAATGTGGCTGGGATTCGGGTCTAAATAAAGGTAGAGGAATAGAAAGGCTCCTGCAATAAGGGCGATGCCGGACGCAAGGCCATCCATGTTGTCTAAGAGGTTAAAAGCATTAGTGATGCCAACGATCCAGAGAATGGACAGGAACAGGTTGAGCGTTTCGGAATCGGTCCAACCAAGACGGAAACCGAAGAATACTAAGATGGCGGTGATGATGACCTGGCCAGCCAATTTGTGTTGAGGGTCTATATTGAAAATATCATCTATCAGACCTAAGACAAATATTCCTCCCGAGCAGAGGATCATTGCAAGATAGGGTTTGCCAAAATGGGACCAGTCCGTTAAGCAGGCGGCTAAGAACCAGGCCGTTACCATTGCGCAAAAAATGCTGACACCACCAAAAAGGGCGGTCTCTTTGCGGTGCCATCTATTATCCTTCGGCACAGCCACCTGCCCTGATCTTATTGCGAGTCTTCGCGCCAAGGGGGTCAGTATAAGCGACAAAGCGCAGCCCAACCCGAAAATAGAAAGATAAATATAAGCGTTCACAGGTTCAG
>JAUWPC010000215.1 GCA_030611815.1 Desulfobacteraceae bacterium | reverse complement strand
AAGAATCGCTATCATATCTACAGGGGACGAAATCGTGCCCGTTGATAAACCATCCCTCCCCGGGCAGGTGAGGGATATCAATCGTTACACGCTTGGGGCCTTATGCCGCAGGGTGGGGGCAGAACCTATATGCATGGGAGTCTGTCCTGATGATTTTGAGGCTCTCAAAGGGATGTCCGAGAAGGCCCTTATGCAGGCAGATTCACTCTGGATATCCGGTGGTAGTTCTGTGGGGACAAAGGATCTCACCTTGCAGGTCTTTGAAACGTTGCCGCAATTTGAGCTCCTTGTCCACGGCATATCAATCAGTCCGGGCAAACCTACCATCATCGGTAAATCCGGCCCTCAACCCGTAATTGGCCTCCCCGGACATGTGGCCTCGGCTCTGGTGGTCGCAGAGGTCTTTATGACGAGAATGATCTCGCGGCTTTCAGGAGATGCCGGTCTTGGGAGCCATATCTATGCCGGCGTAGAGGCCGAACTGAGTCAAAATATCGAGTCTGCCAGTGGCAGGGAAGACTATATTCGTGTCAAACTGCTTGAAGAGGGAGGAAGCCTGACGGCTAGGCCTGTCTTCGGAAAATCCGGGCTTATTTCCACCCTTGTGGAGGCAGACGGTCTGATCAGGATAGATATGAATACAGAGGGGCTTTATCAGGGAGAGAGGGTAAAGGTCATGCCGTTTAATTTCCGAGATCGAGGTCTCCGATGAAGAGACAGGTCTATCTTTCAATGAAATCCCTTGAGGAGGCCAAGGAGATATTTTTAACCCGGTTTGACCCTGGGTTAAGGGCCGGGATTGAGGTGATCAAGACCGAGGAGAGTTCAGGTCGCGTTACAGCAGAACCGGTTTTTGCAAGGCGCTCTGCCCCATCCTATCATTCTTCAGCCATGGACGGCATTGCGGTGAGGGCGGACCAGACCTATGGCACAACAGAAAGATTGCCCATGACGCTGGAATTGGGGCGGGATGCCGTCTGGGTCAACACCGGTCAGCCGCTCCCGGAGCCTTTTGATGCCGTTATCATGGTGGAAAAGGTCCACCAGGTGGATGAAGGCCGGGTAGAGATCCGCTCTCCTGCCTATCCATGGCAACATGTGCGCAAGGTGGGGGAAGATATTGTTGCGACCCAATTGCTCTTTCCTCAGAATCACCAGCTCCGCCCCTATGATGTGGGGGCTCTTATCAGTGGCGGGGTTTTTTCGGTCAAGACCTGGAAAAAGCCCAGGGTGGCCATTATCCCAACCGGCTCGGAGCTTGTTCGTCACGGGGAGATAACAGAAGATGAAGTGTTAAAAAAGGGCCAAATCATTGAATATAATTCCCTGGTCCTTGCAGGACTGGTTCGCGAGTGCAACGCTATACCACTGATTTATGATATTGTTCCGGACACAGAAGAAGAGATCCGGGCCGCCCTGACCCGTGCGGTTGAATCAGAGGCCGATGTGGTCATAATCAATGCGGGATCCTCGGCAGGAAGCAAGGACTACACGGTACATATGGTCAGCGAGATGGGGGAGGTCCTGGTCCATGGCGTTGCCATGATGCCGGGTAAGCCGACTATTTTGGGCACGGTAAAGGGTAAGCCTGTTGTGGGGAACCCCGGCTATGCCGTTTCTGCAACCCTCTCCTTTGACCAGTTTGTAAGACCGCTTCTATATAATCTTCAAGGTTGTCCCAGTTCCAAACCCCAGACCGTCAAGGTTCAGCCCACCAGGGACATCCCCTCTAAAGTCGGAATAGAAGAATTCCTGCGGGTCAACATCGGGAAGGTGGGGGGGAGGTATGTTGCCACGCCATTAGCGAGGGCAGCAGGGTCTATCACCACACTGACAAGGGCTGAAGGGATTCTCCGCATTCCTGCTCTTTCAGAAGGAATCACCCAAACCCAGGAAACAGAGGCAGAACTCCTTGTAGGAGAAGAGGAGCTGCTGAATACGGTTGTTATTATCGGCAGCCATGACATTATAATTGATATCTTAGGCGATGAAGTCAGACGCACAAGACGCAATATCCGCATCTCATCGGGGAACGTGGGGAGTCTGGGAGGGTTGTTGGCCCTGAGAAAAGGGAGATGCCATATTGCGGGTTCACACCTGTTAGATACCGTGACCGGCGAATACAATATCTCATATATAAAGAGATACGTAAAAGGGCTGAGTGTCACTGTTTTTCATCTGACCCTCAGAGAGCAGGGTCTGATAGTTGCCAAGGGGAATCCAAAGGGGATTAAAGGGATCGAAGATTTAGCCGGAACCGATGTTGCCTTTGTGAATCGCCAGGCGGGTTCAGGAACGCGCGTCCTTTTCGATCACCAGTTGGATCAATCAGGAGTTAATGCTGATGCTGTTAAGGGCTACGACCATGAGGAATTTACCCATATGGCAGTGGCGGTGGATGTTCTAAGCGGCGCTGCTGATGCTGGAATGGGGATTTATGCCGCTGCCAAGGCCCTGGACCTGGACTTTGTTCCGATTGCAAGGGAGCAGTATGATCTGATTATTCCAAGCCATATGTTGGACCAGCCAAATATTCAGGTGGTTCTAAATACGATAAAATCCGGGCATTTTAGGGAACGGATCATATCCTTAGGCGGGTATGATCCCTCAAGAAGCGGTGAACTGTTCATGGAGGTGGAGGGGAATTAATATGGCGCTTCTCAGGCTGAGATCTCGGCAATGGGTTGTTGATGAGCATGATCGTATCATCATGGGTGAAGGGAGGAAGGAGATTCTGGAGACCATTGAAAGGACCGGGTCCATAAACCAGACCGCCAAGGCCATGAAGATGTCCTACAAAGGTGTCTGGAGCAAGATCAAGGTGACTGAAAAGTATCTGAACATGAATATTATTCATGCAGACAGGAAAATGGGCAGCAGGCTCACAAAGGAGGGAAAAGATCTTCTGAAAAAATACAGTCTGTTAAAAGAGCAATGCCTGAAAGCAGATAATCGTTGTTTCAAGAACGTGTTTGGCGATAAATGGCCGACGCATGGAGGAGAAAAGGAGTGAAGGAACCGCTCGATCCGCCCATAGTCTCTGTTGTAGGCTTCTCCGGGGCAGGAAAAACTACCCTTTTAGAAAAACTTATACGCGTACTCAGTGGCCGGGGCTACAGGGTTGGAAGCATAAAGCATGATGTTCACGGATTTGAATTGGATAAACCTGGCAAAGACAGTTGGAGGCACAAACATGCAGGCGCCGCCACAACCGTCATCTCATCCCATTCTCAAATTGGGATGGTGATGGATGTGGATCACGACCACCACCCGGACGAGTTAAAGGGATTCTTTAGGAATGTAGACATTATTCTCACCGAAGGATATAAGCAGGGAAACAAGCCAAAGCTGGAAATATTCCGGAATAACGTCCATGAAGAGCCGCTCTGCAAAAATGATGACCATTTAATAGCCCTAATCAGCGACATGAGGATGGATTTGGGCGTACCACAGTTTTCATTGGATGATATTGATGGATTGGCAGACTTTTTGATAAGCAGCTTTGACCTCTGAACCGGGAACCGTTAGACCTGTGAACGGGTACAAAAAAAGGCATCTTTCATTCACCAGTTTACACTTCTTTCGTAAAAGCGTATATTGACGCCCATGCCAAAGATGATCTCTTAGTTAGATACTGGACGAAATAACTTCCCTATTTCATAATCTTAATCATAATCGTAATCTTACTCAAAACGATTATGATTATGATTAAGAGTATGAATCCAAAAACAACCCCGCCTCTGGCGGGGTCAAAGGTGGCAGTTATTTCGTCCTAATTTGTGTGAGTTTTTATCCCGCCCTGCGGGACCAAAATCGTGCCTGAACCACGCCAAGGCGTGGTTCAGGCACTAATTAACCTGTTGTTTACATGAGGAAATTCCATGATAAGCATCCCTTTTATTAATATGATTCCTGCTGGCGTTTCATTTGAAGGCGCCTTTGGGCAGGATATTGTCCAGATGGTTGTCCATGCCGGCCCCATGGTAAAATTTGTACTGTTAATCCTTTTTCTCTTTTCCGTCACCTCCTGGGCGATTATATTCATGAAGTATAGATTGTTGACGAAGTCTAAACTTGAAACAATCAGCTTTTTGGACCTTTTCTGGGAAAGCAAAGATCTCAAAAAAGTATATATGGAAAGCAAAGCCTTAAATTTCAGCCCTGTGGCCCGCCTTTTCAGGGCGGGATATGCTGAATTTACCCGTTTCAGAAAACTGCAGTCCACCTATTCGGATGAGGGGCAAGCCCAATCTGGTCGCCAGGACGGTCGTCCCAGGGATGGGGCCCAAGCGACTTTGGGAGAGCCTTCGCGGACCAGGCGGGCCCTGATGGACAATCTGGAGAGGTCGCTCAGAAAGGCATCCATTGATCAAAACAAGAGATTGGAGCGATCTCTGAGTTTTTTGGCTACTACAGGAAATACCACTCCTTTTATCGGTCTTTTCGGTACGGTATGGGGGATCATGGAGGCTTTCAGGGGGATAGGGCTGAAGGGTTCAGCCAGTCTTGCGGTGGTCGCCCCCGGGATCTCCGAAGCCCTTATTGCCACCGCTGCAGGCTTAGCCGCCGCAATTCCTGCAGTTGTCGCGTTCAACTACTTTAGCCAGAGGGTTGCATCTCTCCAGGCAGAGATGGATATTTTTACAACCGATTTCTTGAGCATGGTGGGAAGACAGTTCATCAAGAAACCTTAGGAGACACGTTTAAGATGGCTATGAATTTCGGTGGAAACAACAGGCGCTTTATGTCAGAGATCAACGTTACGCCGCTTGTGGACGTAATGTTAGTCCTTCTCATCATTTTCATGGTAGCCGCGCCGATGATGATGCAGGGCGTAGACGTAAACCTGCCTAAAACCACCACCAAGAATATCAAGACATTAGATGAACCTCTTATGTTGACGGTCAACAAGAAAAAGGAGATTTTCTTGGAAAATCATCCTGTCAAATTAGACAGGTTGGAATTTAAGATCAAAAAGATCTTTGAAAACCGGAGAGAAAAAGAGGTGTTGTTGAGGGCAGACAAGGATGTCCCCTACGGATTTATTATTGATGTTATGGCAAGGGTGAAAAATGCCGGCATAAGCAAATTGGGGATGGTAACCGAACCTTTGGATTGATTTGTGGAAGTCTTACAGGCCAAAACAAGCCCTGATGAATTAGAGGGGCCAAGATGGTCCAGGGTAATCATCTTATCCCTCCTTTTTCATATAGTCATCTTCTCTGTTATCCTGTTTGTGCCTGATTCCATACCGACCAGGAGAATTAGTGGCGCTACTATCTATGAGGTTAATTTGGTGGAGATGCCGGGCAAAAGCCGTTCAATACCTCCGAAACCATCTAATTCAAAAATGAGCAGAAAGGTAACCAGTTCAAAGGCGTCTACAACTGCCAAGCGAATAAGCAGACCGAGCAAGGAAGAAAAACCGGTTGTAATCGGAAAAAGGGTTGTAAAGAGGAAAAAAGAAGAGAAGAGGAAGGTAAAGAAGACCCGGAAACCGAAAGTGTCTCCTTCCAGGCTTATAGACCGGGCAGTGTCGAAGATCGAAAGAAAGGTCAAGGCGGAGAAAAACGATCACCTTGCCCAGGCGATTTCCAAGATCGAGGCCCAGGCGGAAGGGGCGGCTGAAAAGGGATCAGTTAGAGGTAATGCACAGAACGGGATCACCATAAGGATGTATCAGATGGCGGTTGAAGAACAGATAAAAAGCAACTGGTCCTATCCCGTGGCCCTTATCAGCCCCAAAAAGCTAAGGGAGCTTGAGGCGATAGTAGTGATTAAGGTCAAAGAGAATGGGACTATAATGAAATCGTGGTTCATGGAACGATCATCCAATTCTATTTTCGATGGGTCGGTCCTCAAAGCGATTGAAAGGTCAGACCCTCTTCCCCCATTTCCTGAAGGGTACAGAAAGAGCTATGACGAGATTGAAATTAGATTTAATCTCAGTGAATTAGAGGATTTTTAGGT
>JAUWPC010000093.1 GCA_030611815.1 Desulfobacteraceae bacterium | reverse complement strand
CAGACCCCAGTTCGCATCACATTTTAGTGTCGAAGACATATAACATTTAATCCACACTCCTTGTCAAGAATAATATCTGGCAGTCCTTCGGTTTTCAAAGGCACATGCCCTGTACCCGTAAACGGTTACGAAAAAGAATTGCTGCCAGCCACCTTGACAGAGGAAGCTAAATTATCTATTCTCAACTAAATTTTTGCATATATCTAAGGAAAAGGTTAATATAATGAAAATACACTCAACCATTTCCTTGCTCAAGAGAGACTCTTAGGGAGGGCTAAAATGCCGATCTATAATTGGGTTGCGGAGACAAAAAAAGGTAGGGTCATTAAAGGAGAACTGGAAGCAGCTGATGAAAAAGCGGCGGGCCTGCAATTAAAACGGCGCAACCTTAAGATCAGAAAAATAAAGCTCAAGCCAAAGGATATTTTTGAAAATGTTTCTTTCATGCAGCCAAAGGTGACTAACAAAGATATCGTCATTTTTACCAGGCAATTTTCCACCATGATTGACGCGGGCCTACCACTTGTCCAGGGGCTCACCATCCTTGCTGATCAGGCAGAAAATAAGACGTTCAAGCGTGTCCTCAAAGATATTGTAAGAGACGTGGAAGGGGGCTCAAGCCTTGCTGAAGCCATGGAAAGACATCCCAAGGTATTTGACAGCCTTTTCGTTAATCTGATTGCCGCTGGTGAGGTGGGGGGTATCTTAGACACCATTTTACAACGTTTAGCTGCTTATATAGAGAAGGTGGAGAAACTGAAGTCCCAGATTAAAGGAGCCATGACATACCCCATAATCGTGGTCGCTATTGCCATAATTGTTATCGCTGTGATCATGATCTTTGTAATCCCGGTATTCCAAGACATGTTCTCAAGCTTTGGTAAGGCCTTGCCAGTACCCACACAAATTGTAGTGGCCATGAGCAACTTCACGAAAGGAAACATCCTCTACATAATTGGCGCCCTTATTCTGTTCGTCTTCCTGTTTAAAAAGTACCGGGGCACCACGGGAGGCAGAAAAGTCACAGACACCTTATCGTTGAAATTGCCCATATTTGGCCCACTACTAAAAAAGGTTGCGGTGGCCAGGTTTTCCAGGACCTTAGGGACAATGATCAGAAGCGGAGTGCCTATTATAAAGGCCCTGGAAATCGTTGCAAAGACTTCAGGCAACGTTGTGCTCGAAGAGGTCGTCCTCGATGTTCGTTCAAGTATTGCGGAAGGTCAACCGATTGCCGAACCACTCTCGGAAAACGACATATTCCCTAATATGGTAGTTCAAATGATTGCTGTCGGCGAGGCCACAGGGGCCCTTGATACCATGCTTGAAAAAATAGCCGATTTTTATGACGACGAGGTGGACGTAGCAGTAGAGGCAATGACCGCCATGTTGGAGCCCCTGCTCATGGTATTCCTCGGGGGGGCTATAGGCGGACTCGTTATCGCCATGTATCTCCCTATTTTCGGCATGGCCGCAGCCATGGGTTCATAAACCAGAGACATGATCAGCCCTACAGAGAAAACCCCTCCACCGGAACTCCTAAGGGGCCTTAAAACCCTAATGCTTTTAAGGGTCCTCCTTATCTCTATTCTCTTAGGAGCTCTCATATTTATCCAGTCCAGGGGAGCCCTAAGCCATTTAGGAGAAATCCATACCTCCCACTACCTTCTTCTTGCATCTGTATACTTCATCAGCATTATTTACGCCTTCCTATTAAAATATCTCAACAACATTACCTTGCAGGCATATATCCAACTCCTTGTCGATACCATCATGATAACGGGCCTCATATACTCTACCGGTGGTATAGAGAGCATATTCTCTTTTCTTTACATCCTCAGCATATTCAGCGGTAGCATACTCCTTTACCGCAGAGGAGGTATGATCGTTGCGTCCAGCAGCAGCATTTTCTATGGTCTGCTGTTAGATCTTCACTATTATGGTGTGATTCATCCTTTAGGCAGCCGGTTAATTTACCCTGAAACCTATCAAAGCGCCTACCTCTTTTTCACTATACTGGCAAACATGACCGGTTTTTATCTCGTCGGATATCTCAGCAGTTTTCTCTCTGAACAGGCAAGAAAGAATCGCGTTGAATTAAGGGCAAAACAGTTAGATGTCAACAGATTGGAGGGACTGAATGAAAGCATAATCGGCAGCATCGCATCAGGCCTGATCGTCTTGGATAACCACGAAAAAATTATCCTGTTCAATCCCTCCGCAGAAAAGATCTTTGGAATAAAGGCTAACAATGCCTGTGGGCATCTGATAGGCGACAGACTCCCCCTTTTTGCCGAGCATTCAGCCGGACGAAAATTCCTTTCAACCGGTCTGATCGATACTAAATCTTCATTACCCGACCTCACTCATGAGAGGCCTGACGGAACAAAAACCGATCTACGACTGTCTATCTCCCCCCTACTGCATTCCTTGGGTGAACAGCAAGGTCAAATTCTCACCCTGCAGGATGTGACGCAAATAAAACAGATTGAAGAGGAGATGAAGAAGGTTGAAGGTCTTGCGATCATAGGAGAGCTTGCCGCAGGAATGGCTCACGAGATCCGGAATCCGATGGCGTCCATCAGCGGATCAATTGAGATCATAAGAGAGGGGATGGAGCAGAACGATGTTAACGTTCGCCTCATGGATATCATATTGAGAGAAACGGATCGACTCAATGAATTAGTATCCGACTTCCTCCTTTTTGCCAGGCCCAAGAGGGCAAAATTGACGGAATTTGACCTGAATCAGTTAATCCTCGAATCGTTAGAGTTTTTCCAAAACAGCCCACTCTGGAATAGCAAAATAGAAATTTTTACAAGTTTCCCATATCCTGTTAAAGTTAAATCTGATCCGGACCAGCTCAAACAGGTGCTGTGGAATCTCTTTTTAAATGCATGTGATGCCATGGGCGGGGGGGGTGAGCTACATATTACCTCTGCATTGGTGCCTGGTCCGCCTGAATCCGGGTCGGAGAAGGCAAAAATAGTCATTCGTGATACAGGAGAAGGATTTGACGAAAAAGGCCTGCGACACCTTTTTTTACCCTTCTTCACCACCAAAGAAAGAGGTTCCGGCCTGGGCCTGGCCATTGTGAAAAGGATCGTCGATCGGCTTGAAGGAAAAATATCCGGAGCCAATCACCCTGGGGGTGGAGCTGAAATCACGATATTGCTTCCTGTGAACGGCTACGAGATTGTAAAGTCATGTCCATCTTAGATCAGAACTGGTTTTCAAATATCATCCGTCCAAGCCGTTATTTGGGCAACGAGGTTAACTCTGTCAGGAAAGATCCTTCCGGGATCGAGGTCTCCATTGCCCTTGCCTTTCCAGACGTCTATGAGATAGGCATGTCCCACTTAGGGCTAAAAATCATTTATAACATTCTTAACCGTCAGGAATGGCTGGCTGCTGAGCGGGTTTTTTCCCCCTGGGTTGACTTGGAATATGAATTGAGAAGCCGAAAGATTCCCCTTACGACATTAGAGTCGGAACGTCCCCTGTCAAGCTTTGACCTCGTGGGTTTTAGCCTCCAACACGAACTCTCGTACACAAACGTCCTGAACATACTTGATCTCTCAGGCATTCCCCTTTTAGCTGAGGATAGGGCTGACAAAGACGCTCTTATCATTGCAGGAGGTCCCGCGTGTTTTAATCCCGAGCCTGTTGCCGATTTCTTTGACCTTATGGTAATCGGTGACGGTGAGACCGCGGCCTTAGAGATATGCCGTGTTGTCCGGGAAACAAAGAAGAAAAAAATAGCGAGCAAGAAAGAGCTACTGCATGAATTGCGTCATATCAGGGGGATATACATCCCTTCCTTTTTTAGCATTCATTATTGCCTTGATGGATCTGTTAAAAAGATTGAGCCGGATCATGCAGGCTACCAGGAGGTGAAGAAGGCTATCGTGCCTGATCTCGATGATTACCCCTATCCCGAGCGTCAAATCGTCCCCTTCACCGAACTGATCCACGACCGTGTTTCAGTAGAGATCTCACGCGGTTGTACTCGAGGATGTCGATTCTGCCAGGCGGGGATGATATATCGCCCAGTAAGGGAACGAAACCCCGAATCAATAATTGAAAAGGCGGAAAATGCATTGAAACTCACAGGCTATGAAGACCTCTCTCTTCTTTCCCTTAGTTCCGGAGATTATAGCTGTATCGGTCCGCTTCTCAAGACCCTGATGGACAGACAATCCCACAAGAATATCGGAGTAAGCCTCCCGTCACTCAGGATGGACAGCCTGAATACCGAAATGATCGAACAGATCAAAAGGGTAAGAAAGACGGGTTTTACCTTGGCCCCGGAGGCAGGCAATGATCGGCTCAGGAGGATCATCAACAAAGGCTTGACCCAAGACGATATCCTCGGGACTGCGCATGTGGTTTACCGGGCCGGATGGAACCTGATTAAGCTTTACTTTATGATAGGGCTCCCATACGAGGGGGATGGAGACCTTCAGGATATTATCGACTTGTCCAAACAGGTCATACGTCTTGCCGGCAAAAAGGGGAAAAGGGCGAATTTGAACGTCAGCATTTCTACATTTGTGCCCAAAGCCCATACCCCCTTTATGTGGACGACTCAGATTTCCCCGGAGGAGAGCAGTAGGCGAATAAAACTAATCCGGGAAGGACTAAAAGGAAGCTGGATCAGGGTCAAATGGAATCAACCTGAATTAAGCTGGTTAGAGGGTGTCTTTGCAAGGGGTGACAGGAGACTCGGCCGTGTCATTATGGAGGCGTGGGGCCTTGGGGCGCGGTTCGACGCATGGGGGGAGCATTTTAGGGTAGAAGTCTGGCAGGAAGCCTTTGTTCGTGCCGGGTTGGAACCCGACTTTTATCTCCACCGGGAAAGGTCTTTCCAGGAGATCTTACCCTGGGACCATATCAAAGCAGGGGTCACAAAGGCCTTCCTCAAGAGAGAATGGATAAAGGCCAAAGAAGAAAATCTGACCCCTGACTGCCGAGAAAAATGCTTAGAGTGCGGCGTATGCGACCATAAAACCATTGATCCGGTCCTGTACAAATACTCTGAGTTATCGTCTGGCGAGGAAGCATCTATTCGGCCGACGCCCGAATACAAAAAGAAGTATCGACTCACCTACAGAAAGCTCAACAGGGCAAAACATCTTGGCCACTTAGAACTTGCGAGGGTCCTCATAAGAGCCTTCAGAAGGGCAGGTTTGAAATTGGCCTTTTCCAGAGGTTTTCACCCCATGCCCAAGGTCTCGTTTTTTGCCGCCTTACCTGTTGGGACCGAAAGCATAGCAGAGCTGGTGGATATTGAACTAATTGAAGCGGTAGATATCTTTTCAGTAAAAGAGAAGATCAATCATGAACTCCCCCACGGCATTGATGTGATCCTTGTCAAAGAGATTTCCCCTATCAAGAAAAGAAGGCGTATAAGCGAAAGCCAATTCCTGATTACCTTTAAGGGACCAAAAATTAAAGAAAAAGACCTGAGGGGATTTCTTGAATCAGACCATTTTTCGGTTGTCAAAACCAACAAAAAAGGGGATCATGAGATCGATGCTCGGGCGCTTGTCAGCTCTATCTCCCTTGTTTCGCCAAACAAGCTACAATTGACACTAATGCAGACGGAAGGTCCAGGGCTGAAACCGACGGAGATAGTAAAAGGCATTTTTTCTCTAACGGATGACGACCTTCTCAATATCGACGTGTTGAAGACCGGGCAAGTTTTGGCGTAAACAATTCCGACTCTCCCGGCTTAGTACCTATTTATTAAAATCAAATCATGTTTGCGCATGATTTATGCGTTGGTAAATTGTGACTTTTGAAAAGGGATTCGCTAAATATTGACGATTTTCGATTGAAGATTGAAGGAATGCTGCCGATTTTAATAGAAAAGACAGAGCAAAGCGATACCACAAATAGTCAATATTCAATAGTCAATATTCAATTTGGTTCCGGTTTATCCGGCTTAGGGCTTACGATCGTAGACAAGGAGATCACCCCATGACCAATGAACTTATCATTAATGCCAGGTCTTACGAAACCAGGGTCGCCCTTGTTGAAAACGGCGTTGTTGTAGAACTTCATATTGAAAGAGATCGCAGTCAGGAATTGATGGGAAACATCTATCGAGGAAGGGTAGCCAGGGTACTCCCGGGTATGCAGGCTTCATTCGTGGACATCAGCTTGGGCAGAACGGCTTTCCTTTACGTTGCAGATGTTTACAGGGATTTTTCAGATCTTGAGCAGATGATGCTTGCAAATGCCAGTACCGATCAAGACATTGATCCAATCGATTCTGAAATATCACAAATTGATCAACTACATGAAACCTCTCTGCAAATTGAGGACTTGCTCCATGAAGGTCAGAATATCATGGTCCAAGTAGCAAAAGAACCTTTAGGAAACAAAGGCGCCCGGCTGACTTCTCATATCTCACTCCCAGGTAGACACCTTGTCCTTATGCCCACTGTTAACCATATCGGGATCTCTCGAAGAATAGAGGATAAAGAGGAAAGGGAAAGACTCAAGGGAATTATCAGGAAAGTCAGACCTGGGCCTCTCGGATTCATTGTAAGGACAGTCGCTGAAGATGGCACCGAAAAGAAATTAGAGGCTGAGATGGGCTTCCTCCTGAAGCTCTGGGACAACATCCAGGGAAAAATGGAAAAAGGGACAAGCCCTGGCCTGTTACACAAGGATCTATCCATTTCCCTGAGGGCGGTTCGGGATCTCTTTACAAAGGAGGTTGACCGTCTGATTATTGACTCGGATGAAGAGTACGAAAACATAATGGAATTTATCGACACATTCGACCCTACCCTAAAGTACTCTGTTGAGCTTTATGAGGGGGCTGATCCTATCTTCGACGCCTTTGGCATTGAAATAGAAATTTCGCGGGCGCTTGGCAATAAGATCTGGCTAAAATCAGGGGGCTATATCGTGATTGAACTTACGGAGGCCCTCACAGCAATAGATGTAAATACCGGTAGTTACGTTGGCAAAAGGAACCTGGAAGAAACCATCTTTAAGACAAATCTGGAAGCGGTTAAAGAAATTGCCTACCAGCTTCGCTTCAGGAATATAGGTGGCCTTATTGTTATCGACTTTATTGACATGGAAAAGCCCTCAAACCGTGAACGAGTGTCCATGGCCCTTAAAGAGGCACTGAGCAGGGATAAAGCAAAAACAAATATCCTTCAGATCTCAGATTTAGGGCTTATTGAGATGACCCGAAAGAGAACCAGGGCGAGCCTGAATCGGCTACTGAGCAATAGCTGCTTCTACTGCGAGGGCCGAGGCACCCTCAAGTCAGCCAAGACCATCTGCTACGAGATATTCAGAGATCTGGAAAGAGAGTACACTAACCCTGAAGAAGGGGGACAAGTCTATGTCCTGGTAAACCGGGAAATAGAAACAGTCTTAAGGGAAGATGAGCAGAAAGCAATTATCGATTTGGAAAAAAGGATAGGCAGGGGAATAATAATCATCGGCAAAAAAACCTTTCATTTAGAACAATATGAGATAAACCCTTGATGCCCATGTAAAAAGTCCTTTTTACATGGGCATCACCCTTAGTCCATTTTGCGTTTTTTGCGGAGTTCAGACAAACCCTCTTCTATCTCCTTTTTTGTAAAGTTCTTTTGGCACTCTGTGCATTGATACCGTTCTTCTACCATTTCATCATAGATTAATTCATCAGAAAAATTGACTCCGTGAAACCGGAGGTAAAAATTATAAAGGCGACTGAAGTCCTTGTTTGAGCAGCTATCACACACAAAAAAGTCTAAGATGTCATCCATAAGAATTCCCCCATAAACACGACCACACAAAACTCGCAACATTAGAGAAAAATGATTGAGAGGAGTTGTATCTTCTTTTAACGCTTTTTACAATATCTTTTTGCAATGCCGGGGCAATTCTATCAACATCTTATTCAACAACGACTGAAGTTTTCATGATGCAAGATTCACGAGCTTAGGCGAGCCCTGCATGAGTATCTGGAGTTGATATGGGCAAAATTGCGGGGACAGATCTAATAATCTAATAGCACCGCTGAATCGCCAGACAAAATCTTGATGGATCTGTCCACTGGCCAAAATTTGATCGTTCCTCGTTGATTAGACGTTAAAAAGCTGGTAAAGAGAGCGTATCTTAGGGCTTGTTATGTCGTATGGAAAAGACGTCTAATCAAAAAGAAAAAATTACAAAGGGAGCATTGGGGAAATTCCTGATCCTTATCCTCTTTATTATCGGGGCTGTTTCTCTTTACCGGGTTACGCCTCTGAAGGATTTCCTCACACCCCAATCATTGAGCCGTGTCTTGGCTGCAACTGGATTATGGGCCCCGGTACTCTTCATTGTTCTCGAGGCCATTGCCATATCCCTCTTTGTTCCGGCAAGCATCCCAATCATATTAGGGGCCGGACTCTTTGGGGCCGGCTGGGGATTTTTTTGTGGATGGCTTGGGGCGCTGGGTGGTGCCAGCGTCGCATTCTTTGTGGGAAGAACCTTGGGGAGAGATTTTATCGCCTCCATGATCGGAGACCGGCTAAGAAAATATGATGACGCGATTGAAAGAAACGGATTTACAACGGTCCTTTACTTGCGGTTGCTCAATTCTCCCTTTACCCCTATGAACTACGGTCTGAGCCTGACCAAGGTCCGTTTCCGGGACTATTTCTTCGGGACAGGGTTGGGAGTCCCGGTCTCTATTTTCGTTATCACGTTCTTGAGCGGGACATTAAAAGAGGTGTGGGTCTCCGGCATGTGGGAAAATCTGATTTCCTTAGAAGTCTTTTTTGCGGTCATTCTCTTTATTTTTTCCTTTTTTATCCCCATGATACTCAAGCGGGTCAAGGGCCGGCTATCAAATTCTAAACAGAACTGAAAGGAGCTTAAACAGGAAATGAAATCAAAACTGGATGAGTTGTGCGTTAATACCATCAGAATGATCTCAGCAGACGGGGTCGAAAAGGCCAATTCGGGGCATCCTGGCATGCCGATGGGCGCCGCCCCCATGGCCTATGTCCTCTGGACCCGCTTCTTGCGGCACAACCCTCTCGACCCCAAGTGGCCCAACCGGGACCGCTTTGTCCTTTCCCCCGGCCACGGTTCAATGTTACTCTACAGTCTCCTTCATCTAACAGGATATGATTTATCTCTGGATGATCTCAAGAATTTTCGCCAGTGGGACAGCAAAACACCCGGCCATCCCGAATATTCGCTTATACCTGGTGTAGAAATAACTACAGGCCCGTTGGGTCAGGGGTTTGCCAGCGGAGTAGGCATGGCCATCACAGAACGCTTCTTGGCCGCACGTTTTAACCGTTCGGACAAAGCGATTGTTGACCATTTCACCTACGGTATTGTCAGTGACGGGGATCTCATGGAAGGTCTCTCCCATGAGGCGGCCTCTTTGGCAGGCCACCTAAGGCTCGGAAAACTGATCTACCTGTATGACGATAACCACATTTCCATTGAGGGCAGCACAGGCATTACGTTTACTGAAGACAGGGTAACCCGTTTCAATGCCTACGGCTGGCACGTGCAAACGGTAACGGACGGAAATGATCTGAGGGCGATTGATGATGCCATAATCAAGGCCCAAGAGGAGACAGGCAGGCCCTCATTGATTGCGGTCAGGACCCGCATCGGCTACGGAAGCCCAAACAAAGAGGATCACCCCTCTGCTCACGGAGAGCCCTTAGGTAAAGAAGAGATCCAACTAACAAAGGAAAACCTTCACTGGCCCTTAAAGCCCTCTTTTATTATCCCTGAAGAGGTGAAAAATCATTTCCGTAGGGCAATTGAAAAGGGACAGACAAACGAGGATTTATGGCAGGAGATGCTACGTTCCTACAGTGAGACATTCCCCGGTCTGGCAGAAGAGTGGTATAGATTCATGGATGGCGTGTTTCCGGAGGGCTGGGACAAGGATATACCCTCTTTCCCAACAGATCCCAAAGGGATGGCCACCAGGGTTGCCTCGGGTACGGTCCTGAATGCCATCGCAGACCAGCTCCCCAACCTGATAGGTGGTTCCGCAGACTTAGCCCCATCCAACAAAACAGAGATCAAAGATTCACACGATTTCCAGGCAGACACCTACGATGGGCGCAATCTGAGGTTCGGGGTGCGGGAACACGGGATGGGGGCAATTTTGAACGGCATGGCGCTTCATGGGGGCGTAATTCCGTACGGGGGGACTTTTCTTATTTTCTCCGATTATATGCGCCCTGCCATCCGATTGGCAGCCCTGATGGATCTGAAAGTCATCTATATCTTTACGCACGACAGCATAGGTTTAGGGGAAGATGGGCCAACACACCAGCCTGTAGAACAGTTAGCGTCTTTGAGGGCAATCCCCAAGCTTACTGTTATACGACCTTGTGACAGCAATGAAACCGCCGAGGCTTGGAAAGTGGCCTTAGAGTCAACCGGACCGGTTGCGCTCGCCCTTACCCGGCAAGGGGTCCCTGTGCTTGATCGCACTCTCTATCCCCCTGCCAACAACTTGTCCCGTGGCGCTTACATACTGAAGGATGCCGTGGACAAAAAGCCAGACATTATCCTGATTGCCACAGGCTCCGAGGTCCACATAGCCCTCGAGGCGTCAGAAAAACTTGACCATAAGGGGGTGTTTGTACGTGTCGTTAGCATGCCATCCTGGGAGTTGTTTGATAAGCAGGATCAAAAATACAGACGTCAGGTCCTCCCCCCTGAGATAAAGGCCCGGGTTGCGATCGAAGCCGGTATCTCACAGGGATGGCACCGCTACGTAGGTGATGAGGGTAGAATAATCGCTCTGGATCGATTCGGCGCCTCGGCCCCGAGTAAGATCCTGTATGAAAAATTCGGATTTACATCCGAGAATGTGGTT
>JAUWPC010000271.1 GCA_030611815.1 Desulfobacteraceae bacterium | reverse complement strand
GAGGTTGTCCAACAGATGACACAAGAAATGAAACGGCTCATGTCCATGACCGGTTTTACTTCTCCGGGGAAAATAGGCCGCGATTCGCTTATTGAATATTACCGAAGCTTCGCGTCAAATCACCCCTGAAGCGTGACTTAGCGATGTCCTGCTTTAGCGGAAGATGCTGGTCGAGACGGCATTGTTGGGGCATCTCTTCTGGCGCAGACCATCCTAATTCTCTTGGAATTAGCAGATGAAGAACAAAGCGGAGGTGAAAATCAAAGAAAGAGCAACTTTTCAGACACCAAACAGGTCAAGGCTGCAAGATGTAAGCTGCTGTTTTTCTGGAAAATTTCCAGTGCTATAATGATATAGGCAACCCTCACTTTCTTAGCCTCTCTGTTTTCTGAATATTAGAGCCGGAGCCTATACCCCCACCAAAGCCCATTTGTTTGTATTTGGTTCATTTTTCTGCAATTTCGTGGCGATACAGGAGTGGTGCTTGAATGCGATTTCAGTTGACAAAGGCTATCTTTTGAGTATTAATAACATTGAGCGCTATTCATTTGCAGTAATCTCTATATAATTCAATGACATAACCCTAACCTTCTATGAGGAAACCATGAAAAGATGTTTCCAGAAGGTACCGATAATAAAGCCTCCGCGGGATATTTATACCCGATTGGAGGCTTTTGTATTTTAAGACATCGTTAATCCAAGCTTTATCCATTCCTACCGCTTTTAACCTCGGAAGGGGGGCAATCCCATGGCTACAAAAGACTTTAAACGGAAGCTCAGCGCTATCTTCAGTGCGGATGTGGCAGGTTACAGCCGACTGATGGCTGAAGATGAGGCTGCAACTGTCGAGACCATAACCACCTATCGGGAAATTATGGGTGGACTTATTAGGCAACATCGGGGCCGAGTGGTAGACTCACCAGGGGATAATATATTAGCTGAGTTTGCCAGTGTGGTCGACGCCGTTCAGTGCGCTGTGGCAGTGCAGAAGGAGTTCCAGGCCCGCAACGTCGAGTTACCTGAAAACCGGAGGATGGAGTTTCGCATCGGCATCAACCTTGGAGATGTTATTGAAGAAGAAGATCGGATTTATGGAGATGGAGTCAACATTGCAGCCAGACTGGAGGCTCTCGCTGACCCAGGTGGCATCTGCGTCTCCAAGACAGCCTTTGATCATATCGAGACCAAGCTCCCTTTAGGGTATGAGTATTTGGGTGAACAAAATGTCAAGAATATCCCCAGGCCGGTGGGGACATATCGGGTATTGATGGAGCCAAGAGTTACGGTGGCCGGAGAGGTTGAAAAGGGAAAAACGGTGCCGGTTGGGAGACGCAAGGCTATTTTAGCCGGGGGTGTCGCTCTCATTCTGGTGGTCATCGCTGGCTTGATCTGGAATTTTTATTTCCGGCCACCACCAATGGAGCCTGCTTCTGTGGAAAAGATGGCATTTCCGCTGCCCGATAAGCCCTCAATCGCAGTGCTTCCTTTTGTTAATATGAGTGATGATCCAAAGCAGGAGTTTTTCAGTGACGGGATCACAGAGGATATTATCACTGCACTTTCCAAGACACCAAAAATGTTTGTAATCGCCCGAAATTCCACGTTCACCTACAAGGGAAAGCCAGTCAAGGTTAAGCAAGTCGCAGAGGAACTGGGCGTGCGCTACGTGCTTGAAGGAAGTGTTCGTAAAGCGGAAGACCGGGTGAGAATAACCGCTCAGCTGATCGATGCACTTACTGGCCACCATTTGTGGGCAGAAAGATATGATCGAGATCTGAAAGACATATTTGCCCTCCAAGATGAGATCACAATGAAAGTCATTAATGCCTTACAAGTGGAACTAACGGAAGGAGAGCATGCTCGCTTGTGGGGCAAGGGGACAGATAATCTTCAGGCCTACCTAAAGAGCTTGCAAGCGAGAGAATTTTATCTAACCCAGTCTAGAGAAGGTAATGATCTGGCCCGGCGCACGGCAGAGGAGGCCATTGCTTTGGATCCAGAGTATGCACCTCCCTACCACGTCCTATCTATAACTCATTTTATGGACATTCTTTTTAGAACCACTAAATCGCCCAAGCAGTCTATGACACGAGCGGTAGAATTGATACAAAAGGCCATCGCCTTAGATGACTCTTATGCCTTGGCCCATGGCTGGTTGGGCTATCTCTATGTGTTTTTGAGGAAGTATGAAAAGGGTATTATGGAAACGCAGAAAGGTATCGCCCTCGATCCCAATGGGGCTCATGGTTATTTATATTTGTGCATGGTCCTTAGATTTGCTGGTAGGTTTGAGGAAGCCGTTCAAGCGATTGAAAAAGCGATACGTCTCAACCCTTTTCCTCCGAATACTTATTTCCGGATGGCCTGTGGGACCTATTTTTTCGTTGGAAGGTATGAGGAAGCAATCGAGGCAGGGAAAAAGGCGGTAACGGTAGCGCCCAATGATTATATAGCCCACATGTTGCTATCAGCCGCTTACAGTTTGGCCGGTCGGCAGGAGGAGGCACGTATTGCAGCAAAAGAAGTCCTCCGGTTGAATCCCAAGTTCTCCGTAGTGTTCATGGAAAAGACGCTCCCATTTAAGAATCAAGCCGATAAGGAGCACGTTATTGGCGCTATGCGCAAGGCGGGGCTGCCGGAGTGAGCCGGAGTAGGGGCACTCTATATTGTACTCCGTTCTCTAGCAGCAGAGTTGAAGTATACGTGCATTATGTTGCGAGTAGGCCTAACCCCCTGAAAGCATTAAGATTCTGACGGTTGCCATGAGATATCCCAAATAAATAAGAAAAACAATAACTTATCACACATTTTAACAACCTTGTCTCCGCAACTGATAACATAATATTTATACGCTTGTCGTACCTCTCCGTCAAGGGCTATTGGTTATCTACCCCTGCTATAAACTATCCAGCCACTCCATTAGATCCCCCTCGTTTTCCCATTGAAGTAATTCTTCTATCTTTGAATCATCGGTCAAGACCGATTGCATATGCCTGATGAACCGCCTTTGGATGTGCCGTTTGCGGTTGAGGTCCAATTGGAGATAAACGACAGTTGACCGGATAGCGTCATGGCCCAGATGATTCTTGATGTCGGTTATGGAGTACCCGCTGTAGAGCATGTCAATTGCACGTGAATGACGAAACGAGTGAACGGGATTGATATTCTTGAGGCGTTTGGGAGGGAGGGCCTTTTCGAGATACTTTTTGCATATGCGGTATATACCATGGCGGGTGAGTTCCTCCCCCCGTTGATTGATAAAGAGCCGGTTTTGATATGGATGTTGCGGGGAGATACGGTATTTTCTGATATAGAGCTGAAGCAGATGGGATGGCTTGGGCTCAAGCTGTATGAGTCGGAACCGATTTCCCTTTCCCAGGATAGCGAGAGTCATTTTTTGAGGGTCAAAATAATCCAGATTCAACGTTGCCATTTCGGTGGCCCTGGCGCCGGAGTCATAGAGCAGATGAAGAAGGGCATAATCCCTGAACCCCTCTTTCGTCCTCAGGTCTACGGCCTGAAAAACCTCTAAGATCTCATCCTGATAAAGAAACCCGATGAGAGGCTTCTGAGCCCGTTTCTGGGGGATACTGAGGATGATATCTGCCACCTCTTGTTGTTCCGGATATTTGAAGCGGACCATTTTGGCAAACGACTTGAGGGCCGCAAGCCGATGATTGCGGGTCTTGACCAGGTTCTTTCGCTCACGCTGAAGGTCTTCAAGAAAAGCAATAATTAACTCCGATGAGAGATGCTCCACTCTGAGGGATTTGATTTTAATATTGTAAAACCTGGCTGCAAAGGGGAGGAAAAGTCTGAAGGCATCCCGATAAGCCTGAACCGTATGCTCACTGACCCCTTTGATATGGGGGAGATATTGATCGAAGAACTGACGAATGCAGGGGGACAGTTTCATTCTTTCTTTTCCTGCCAAAGAGAAAAATCCACCAGATTTTTGCGGCTAAGGGCGTCTGTGACCCTGAGGTATACACTGGTATATTTATATTCACTGTGGCCCATATAAGCGGCCAATACGGGAAGGGCGTGCTGAGGATCTTCTCCCCTCTCTCTGATTTTCAGCAGGGTATTCACAGCAAATCCATGACGCAAGCTATGAGGCGTGGGTTGAAGAAAGTTCACATTGCCGATCACCCGTTTGGGCTGCTCAAGGCCAATGTCTTTTACCGCTTGATGGAACAAGAACCGAACCTGGTGGTCTGTCAGAGGTTTTTGGTCTGTACGGATCATGAGAAAGGGACTGTCATCATGAGGCAGTATGGATTTTCGAACAGAGAGATAGTTTTCTATCTCGGAAACAACATCTTTTGGTATGGGGATCAGTCTGTCTTTACAAAATTTGGTCTTTTCAATGTAAAGGGTGCGATCATCGCGGCGATAGTGGTGACGCTGCAGCCTCAAGGGTTCTGATATTCTCATGCCGCATCGGGCCAAAAGAAAGACGGTGACATAAAAAGCCAGGTCCTTCAGGAAACGACGTTTCGTTTTCCGTATCCTTCTGCAAATGGCCGTCAATAATTGATTGGTTTGCTCGGGAGAAAAGATAAAGGGTACAATGGTGTTCTTCTTAAGGAGCGGAATATCCTGTAGGGGATTCTTTTTCATGTGACCCTGTCGTATCAGGAATTGAAAAAAGTTGCGTATGGCCCAGATATTGGCATTAACAGAGGTGTTCTCCAGTTTGATATTGCTTCTCATGTCAAGGAAGAAGTTGGGTTGGAACGAGTGCCAGCCCGCATTTTTCTCCATCACGTATCGATCAAAAAGGCGAAGATGATATCTTATTGTCTTCA
>JAUWPC010000404.1 GCA_030611815.1 Desulfobacteraceae bacterium | reverse complement strand
GGATTGATGATTGATGAGGAGATTTAAGTTCTGATGAGTGAAGAGATTAAAAAAATTGTTTTGGCTTATTCGGGAGGGCTTGACACCTCCGTAATATTGAAATGGCTCAAGGAAACCTATGAATGCCCTGTTGTTGCCTATGCCGCTGATCTGGGGCAGGCCGAAGAGATAGATGGCATAACAGAAAAGGCCCTAAATACAGGGGCCGACGATGTTATAATTGATGACCTGAAAGAGGAATTTGTAAGGGACTTTGTGTGGCCTGCACTGAGGGCGAATGCGGTCTATGAGTCGACTTATCTGTTAGGGACATCTTTAGCAAGACCACTCATTGCGAGAGGCCAGGTCGAAGTTGCCAGGAGAGTGGGGGCCGATGCGGTCAGCCATGGCGCCACTGGCAAGGGGAATGATCAGGTGAGGTTTGAACTTGCCTACATGGCGCTCGATCCGGGCCTCAAGATTATTGCGCCATGGAGAACCTGGGATTTCAGGGGAAGGGAAGATCTGATGGATTATGCCCGTTCTAAAGGCATTCCTGTTCCTGTAACCAAGAAAAAACCCTATTCCAGCGACCGGAATTTACTGCACATAAGTTTTGAAGGCGGGATCCTTGAAGATACCTGGGCTGAGCCCCCCGAAGATATGTTTGTGCTCTCGGTTTCACCTGAGAAAGCCCCTGACAGGCCCACCTATGTAGAGATTGAATTCAAGGAAGGGAATCCCGTTTCTGTGAATGGTGAGACAATGTCACCAGCCAATCTCTTAGCTCACTTGAACGACCTCGGTGGTAGAAACGGCGTAGGTCGGGTGGATATGGTGGAAAATCGTTATGTGGGCATGAAATCGAGAGGCGTCTATGAAACGCCGGGGGGAACCATCCTCAGGGTGGCCCATATTGCCATGGAATCTATTACCGTTGATAGGGAAGTTATGCATATCCGGGACGGACTGATACCAAGATACTCCGATATCATCTACAACGGTTACTGGTTTTCACCTGAAAGGGAGATGCTTCAGGCCCTGATAGACGAGACCCAGAAGAATGTGAAAGGTGTCGTAAGAATAAAACTTTATAAGGGGAACTGCATAGTCGTTGGGAGAATGTCCCGCTCTTCACTGTATGATGCCGATTTCGCCACCTTTGAGGAGGATGAGGTTTACAGGCAGAAGGATGCCGAGGGATTCATACGACTGAACGGCCTTCGGCTCAAGATCGCTAAGCTCTTAGAGCGGGAAGCTTGAAAGAAGAGGATTTTTGTAAATCACCGGTACGCGCGAGGGTCTATCATGACTAAGAAGGTTTGGGGTGGTCGTTTCAGCCAGGAAACTGACGCATTGGTCAACAGGTTTAGTGCCTCAATCGGTTTTGATCACCACCTTTACTCCTATGACATAGAAGGCAGTATTGCCCATTGCCGGATGTTGGCCAATCAGGGGATAATCACAGACGAAGAAGCAACCGATATCGTGGAGGCCCTCGGCAAGATCAAACGAGAGTTAGACCATGGGGAGTTTTCCTTTGATGAAGATTACGAAGACATACATAGCCTCGTGGAAAAGGCTTTGGTGGATAAGGTCGGGACCTTAGGAGAAAAGCTCCACACAGGGAGGAGTAGGAATGATCAGATAGCCTTGGATGTTCGACTCTATGTCAGGGACGCCATTCAAGGTGTGATAGACTTGATCAGGGAAAGCCGGAGGGCTTTGATCCGGCTTGCGGAAGAGAACCTAAATATAGTTATGCCCGGATATACCCATTTGCAGAGGGCCCAGCCCGTGCTCTTAGCCCATCATCTGATGGCTTATAATGAGATGCTTAAAAGGGATTGTGAGCGGTTCCAGGAGGGCATCAGGCGGGTAAACATAATGCCATTAGGGAGCGCCGCCCTGGCAGGCCCCACATTTGATTTGGACAGGGAAATGGTTGCCAAGGAATTAGGCTTTGACAGCATTTCCCAAAACAGCATGGATGCGGTCAGTGACAGGGATTTCGTGTTGGAATTTCTTTTTAATGCCTCAGTACTTATGATGCATATGAGTCGTCTGAGCGAAGAGCTTGTCATCTGGTCGAGTCAGGAGTTCGGGTTTGTTGCAATCTCCGATGCCTTTTGTACTGGAAGCAGTATAATGCCCCAGAAAAAAAATCCTGATCTGCCGGAGTTGATAAGGGGAAAAACAGGCAGAGTCTATGGCCACCTGATTTCTCTCCTGACGACAATGAAAGGCCTGCCCTTAACCTATAATAAGGACATGCAGGAGGATAAAGAGGCCCTGTTTGATTCTTCTGACACTGTCCGGATCTGTCTCGAGGTTATGGCTCGACTCCTTGGAGAAATTACCTTCAAGGGGGAGAGGTTGAAGGAGGCCACAGAGAAAGGTTTTTTGGTGGCAACGGATCTGGCCGATTATCTTGTGCGCAGAGGTATCACTTTTCGTGAGGCCCATGAGATTGTGGGCAAGATGGTCCTTTTTGCAATGGGCCAGAAAAAGGAACTTCATGAACTTGCTCTCGATGAGATGAAGGATTTCAACAGGCAGATTGATCAGGATGTTTACGAATGGCTTGATCCCATGTTGGCCCCCGCAAGGAGGAATATCCCTGGAGGAAC
>JAUWPC010000394.1 GCA_030611815.1 Desulfobacteraceae bacterium | reverse complement strand
CCCCCAGTCCGAACCCTTGACCGTATCTTCAAAGTGTATGTCCGGGTTATCACCATCCCCCATGATGCAGTTTCCCAAAGAGGCCTGCATCCCTCCCTGGGCAGCGGATGAGTGGGACCGCCTGGGGGGCACAAGACTCAGGCATATGGCCTGGAACCCGTTTGACGCGGCCTCGATGGCAACCCGTTCCCCTGCTAATCCGGCTCCTATGCACAACAGATCACTAAATTCGGTTTCCAACTACTTTACCCCGTTTGAAATTGAATATTGAATATTGACGATTGAATATTGATGGTTTCGTAAAAAGCCAAAAAGTTCAGGGTTCAGAGTAATCCTTCTGAAGCTAACTACTGACAATGATTTACGATTGCCCGTGAAAACGACTTTTACGAGAGTATCATAATCTTAATCGTACTCTTAATCATAATCGTGTTGAGTAAGATTAGGATTATGATTAAGATTATGAAATAGGAGAGCTATCTCATCCCTTAACCTTTGAACCCGTAAACGGCTACTAATGTTTTTGCTATCTGTTATGTTATGATAGGAGACTCGGTATGAAGAAAGAAGATGAGCTATCCCTCAAGGTCACAAAAGAGATTGTAGTTAAATTTATTGAGGTAGGAAGGCTAACCGTCAATTCCTTTGAGGAAGTATGGAGCAATATCCACAAGACGGTCAGAAGTTCCTTAAAAGAAGATGACGCAAAAGACTAATATCTTACTTTCACTAAGAACAAACCCTGAGGAGGGGCTTTTACGCCGGCTAATTGCCGGTCCTGCAAATCGATAATCTCCTTGAACCGTTCCAGACTGATTTTACCGAGACCTGCCTCTACCACCGTTCCCACAATGTTTCGGACCATGTGCCTAAGAAAGCCGTCCGCCTCAATAACAATACGCACAACCCCATGTTTCGGCCCGTTGATTTCCGTGGTCAGGACAGATCTGACAGGGTCGGTGTTTCCGCTTCCTGCCGACCTGAAGCAGGAAAAATCGTGTGTACCCTTCAGTAGAGAGAGACAGGCCGCCATCTCCTTTGTGTCCAAGGCCGGCCGGATATGCCACAAGAAATCCCGCTGAAAAATGTCGGGCGTCTCGCTGTTTAATATCCTGTACTCATAGGTCTTATTCTTAGCACTATACCTGGAGTGAAATTTGCCCGGAACATATTCCGCATCTTTTACGAAAATATCGTCAGGGAGGAGGGAATTAAGCCCTTTCTGGATCGAGTTGAGCGGAATGGTTGATCGGGTTATAAAATTACAGACCTGATTTAACGCATGGACCCCCGCATCGGTTCTCCCCGATGCGATGAGATTAACAGGCTCCCCTGTCATAATCTGAAGCCGGTCTTCAATAACCTCCTGTATTGTAATCCCATTTCTTTGCCTCTGCCACCCGTGGTAATGAGTGCCATCATAAGCCAAGATGAGTTTGATATTTTTTTCATCCATGATCTCAAATGAAAGGGGAATCCAGCCTGGATTCCCCTTTTGTATGTTGCATGACCTGAGTTGAACTTACCGCTTCGAATACTGAAATCTGGCCCGCGCACCGGGCTGGCCATATTTTTTACGTTCCTTCATTCTCGAGTCTCTGGTCAGGAATCCTGCCTTCTTGAGTGTATCCCGCAGCCCCGGGTCCAAACTCACTAAGGCCCGGGTTATACCGTGCCTTATAGCTCCAGCCTGTCCGGAAATACCACCGCCTTTTACGTTGACAAAAATGTCGAATTTATCTCGAAGTTCGGTGAGGACAAGTGGTTCTATGACAAGCATCCTGTCCGTTTCCTTGTGTAAATACTGGCCTGAAGGTTTTTTGTTAATTGTCATCTCGCCGGTACCCGGCCTCATCCAGACCCTGGCCACGGCTGTTTTTCTCTTGCCAGTGGCGTAAAATAGTTCCTCTGCCATTTAAATCTCCAATGCCTCTAATTGTTGCGCCTGATGCGGGTGCTCTGAACCAACATATATCTTTAATTTCTTTAACTGACGTCGTCCCAGGCTGTTCTTGGGAAGCATGCCTCTGACCGCAAAACGCAAGACATCCTCCGGTTTTTTTTCAAGCAACTTCTTGGCCGAAATCTCTTTCAAACCACCTATGTAGCCACTATGCCGGTAATAAATCTTCTTGTCCCATTTCTTACCTGTGAGGGATACCTTCTCAGCATTGATGACTACAATAAAGTCTCCCGTGTCAGCGTGTGGGGTGAAAATAGGTTTATGCTTCCCCCTCAATCGCATGGCTATCTGGGTTGCGAGTCTTCCTAAGATCTTGTTTTCGGCATTAACAAGGTACCAGTTTTTCTTGACTTCCTTTTCTTTGGCAACAAATGTCTTCATTTCTTTATCCTGTCTTCGAAAAAATAGAAATAATCTTTTTAGGTGAATTTTTCCTGCATGTCAAGCGATTTCTTGAAAAACTATTGACAAGAGGTAGGTTCCCTGATAAATTTAGCTTTTCAAATGGCGCCCGTAGCTCAGTTGGATAGAGCGCCGGGCTTCGAACCCGTAGGTCGCAGGTTCGAGTCCTGCCGGGCGCGCCATGCACTGAAAAGAACGTGGGCCTGTAGCTCAGTTGGGAGAGCAGTTGACTCTTAATCAATTGGTCGGAGGTTCGAGCCCTCTCAGGCCTACCAGTAAAATCAAGGACTCAGATGATTTATTCTGAGTCCTTTTTTTGTTTCCACGTGAGAATCCGTATGAAAATGTAATCTTGCAAACAGTTTGAGATTCTTTAAAAAATTACAAG
>JAUWPC010000284.1 GCA_030611815.1 Desulfobacteraceae bacterium | reverse complement strand
GACAAAGGTCAAATAGTAAAGCTGTATACGATTGTCGAAATGAAAAGGTCCGAGAGTACCCGGTTCAACAAACATGCCCTCCACACCGCCGGTCAGACTATCCCAGCGCCGGATAGTAAATTCAATGATGAACTGGGCCGCAATGGTTGCAATGGCCAGGTAGAGTCCCCTCAGCCTCAGAGAAGGGATGCCGAATATCATACCTACCAGGGCTGCCATGGCGCCGGCCATAGGAAGTGCGATTATAAAGGGCACTCCCTGCCCGATGAGTATGGAGCATGTATAAGCGCCTACGCCCACAAAGGCGGCATGACCTAATGAGATCTGTCCGGTGAAGCCGGTGAGAATATTCAGGCCGTGACAGGCAATGATCGCAATACCGACCTCTGTCATGATCGATATCATGTATTTAGAGCCAACGAGCGGAAAAAGAGCACAGGCAATCAAGAAAACGATCAGCCAGGCCTTGACAAACCAGGTCTGGAAGATACGCTCATCATAACGATAACTCTCATGGAATAAGCCAGCCGGCATAGTTTGTGTCTCTTAAACCCTTTCGATTTCCTCAGTTCCGAACAGACCGTAAGGCTTGATCATTAATACGAGAACCAGGACAATAAAAGGAAAAACCTCATTAATAGCCGGGATATAAGGGTCGAGATAACCGGCTGAAAGGAATTCCAGGACTCCCACTATCAGGCCGCCAATGATGGCCCCCAAGATACTGTCTAAGCCGCCCAAAATCACGGCAGGTAACACCTTAAGCCCTATGTAGCTGAGATCCACACCAACTCCGGCAATATTGCCCACGAGAATGCCACCGATAGAGGAGACCACCGCAGAAATGCACCAGCTCATGGCAAAGACTCCTCTAACTGAAATGCCCATACTCTGGGCTGCGGTTTGATGATCCGCTACTGCCCTCATAAAGATACCGGTACGGGCATACTTGAAGAATATTGCAAAAATAGTCAGTAAGACCAAGGAAATCCCCAGGCTATAAAGATATAGATAGGTGAGTTTGACACCCCAGAAATCCACAGGTTGTTGCGGGAATATGTTGAACTGACGAATATCATTGCCCCATATCATAATGACAAGGCCCCTCAATATGTACGTGAGCCCTAATGTTACCATAATTACAGAAATGATCGGTTCTCCGATGAGGGGCCTAAGCACAAAGCGTTCCACAGCCAACCCTAAGATCACTGAAAAAACCATTGTAAGCATAAATGAGGCGAAAAAATTGAGGCCAAAATCGAGGGTCATGGAGAGACAGATATAAGCCCCCACCATGAGGAACTCTCCCTGGGCCAGGTTTAGAATGGAAGTGGCCTTGTAAATGAGGACAAAACCGAGGGCTACAAGTGCATATATAGACCCCATGGAAAGGCCGGATAGCAGCAATTGCATGAAAAAAAGAAATTCGCTCTCCATTAAGCCCTCCCCCTGAGCCGCTTCCAGAAACCTCTCTGCTTGAGAGCGTCTGAATATGAGCTCTCGGGCTTCATGGTGCGAATAATCAGATTAGTACGAAGCGTGGCTGTCTTGCCGTCCTGATAACGGATTACTGCCTCAATGGGAATTTCTCCCACATCGCTGTAAAGGGCAGCGATCTCTTTTACGTATTTTTCATTAATAAAGGCGCGCCGGATCTTTTTGGTTCGGGTCAATTCTTCATCATCCGGATCCAGTTCCTTATAAAGGAGAAGGAACTTCTTGATCCTGGCCTTTTCAGGCAGGGTAGCGTTAACGCGCACCACCTCACCTTCGATCAGGTCGTATACCTCAGGTTTGGAGGCAAGATCCGAATAGGTGGTGTAACTGATGCGATGATCTTCCGCCCATTTGCCCACATGTTTATAATCGATGCAGACCATGGTGGTTACATAATCGTGATCGTGCCCTAAGACCACTGTTTCAACGATATAGGGACAGAACTTGAGCTTGTTTTCAATGAACATGGGAGAAAATCTGGCGCCGCTCTTTAGGAGCATAAGATCTTTGACCCGATCAATAATAACCAGATGCCCACCCGGAGTAAAATAGCCTGCATCGCCGGAATGGAGCCATCCATCAACAATGGTGTCTCGGGAAGCTTCCTCGTTTTTGAGATACCCCTGAAACAGTCCGGACCCCCTTGATATAATCTCCCCCACACCCTCTTTATCAGGTTCAAAGATTGAGATCTCGGCAGAGGGCACCGGGATACCCACAGAGTCGAAGTTTATATCCCCGTCACGGTGTATAGTAGAATAGCCTGCCACCTCTGTTTGTCCGTAGATCTGTTTCAGATTGATGCCAAGGGCGTGAAAGAACCGGAAAACATCCGGCCCCAATGCCGCGCCCCCGGTCATGGCCGAACGTACCTTGGAGAAACCCAGCCGATCTCGCAAGGCCCTGAACATGGCGAAGTACGCAACCCAGTAGAGGATTTTCCAGCCTAAGGGGGGCTTCTTCTTCTCGAATTTGAAGTCTGCCCAGCGATATCCGATGGGAAGGCACAGGTCATAGATGAGGCCCTTCAAAAAGGAGGCGTCGAGATGTTTTACCATCACCTGACGTGATATCCCCTCCCACATCCTCGGTGAGGCCACCACGAGGCTTGGCGCTATCTCGTAAAGATCGGCAGTAGATGTTTCCGGTTCCTCAGGGAAATTTACGGTAAAACCAGAGTAAAGGGCGGAAAAGACGCTCATGGTCTGTTCAACTATCCATGGCAGAGGAATAAAAGAGAGAAACTGGTCATCAGGAGACTTGGGGTCTACCTCATTTAAAGATGCTACCATACTCACGATATTCGAGTGCGTGAGCAGAGTTCCCTTGGGGTCTCCGGTGGTACCTGATGTATAGCATACTGTGGCTAAGTCACCCTCCCTAATGGCGTTGACATTCTTATTGAAAAGGTCCGGGTCTTTTTCATGCATTTCCCGGCCTATCCGCTCAACTTCGTAGTAATCGACTAAGGTTTCATCTTCATAGTCCCATAGTCCTTTCGGATCTGCATAAATTATTTTCTTGATCCGTGGCAATTTTTCTTTCAGGTCCAAGATCTTGTCCACCTGTTCCTGATCTTCGGCAACAATCATTGACGCTTCAGAATGATCGATAATATACGCCACCTCGGTCAGGATGGAATCCTGAAATATGCCAACAGGGACGCCCCGGGCTGACTGTGCCGCTAACTCCGCATAAACCCATTCAGGACGGTTATTGCCTATGATGCCCAAGGTGTCTCCAGGGCTGAGCCCCAATGAAATCAGCCCTAAGGAGAAATCGCGCACATGTTCCAGATACCCCTTCCATGTCACTGACTGCCATATGCCATATTCCTTTTCACGCAGGGCCACGCGAGAGTCACCAAAACGCTTCGCATTCCTGACCAGGAGCGATGGAAGAGTTAGAGGCGATTCTTGGGAATATGATTTGGCTGAGTTCATAACTATTACTACAGTTAAGTGGTTAAAGCCGTGAGTAGGTTTTCTGGTCTTCTCCGAGGTAGGCCCTGATCACCTGGGGGTGTTTCTGAATATCCTCGGGAGGGCCTTCGGCAATCTTCCTGCCAAACTCCAGTACGCAGACATGATCCGAAATATCCATGACAACTCCCATATCATGTTCCACAAGGATAATGCTCACTCCCCACATGCTGTTGACATTGAGTATAAACCTTGCCATATCTTCAGTCTCTTCAAGGTTCATACCGGCCATAGGCTCATCCAAAAGAAGGACCTCCGGACGCATGGCCAAGGCCCTTGCAAGTTCAACTCGCTTCTGAAATCCGTATGGGAGGGTCCCCACTACCTGTTTCCTGATGGCCTCGATCTCTAACAGATCAATGATCTTTTCCTCGATCTCTTTTCTGAGCTTCAATTCCTCACGAATGGTTCGGCCATAGTAGATAATGTCTGAAAAGATTCCCGATTTAAGAAAAGTATGACGCCCTAACTTTATGTTATCTAAGACCGTCATCCCCTTGAAAAGCTCAATATTCTGAAAAGTGCGGGCAATACCCCGTTTTGCGATGGCGTGGGTAGGAAGATGGGTGATGTCGTCACCTTTGTAGATGATGCGTCCCTTCTGAGGGGTGTAAAACCGACTGATGCAGTTTAAGAGGCAGGTCTTGCCGGCGCCGTTGGGGCCAATGATAGCGGAAAGCTCACCCTTCATCAGCCTGGTGCTAACCTCATTCAGTGCCCGTATCCCCCCAAAGGCCAAGGAGAGATCCTCAATCTCTATGATTTTCTCACTGTCCAATCTTACACCATTTGTGGCTTGTGGCCCGGTTGAATTTACGAGCGTTTTGCGAAACAGAGAGTTCGCTCTCGAAGGCCGGGGCTTTGCAAATTGTAAAAGATTTCTAAGCGGTATTCATATTTGAGGTAGCAGCCAATATAGGAGTGTACAATATTGCTTGTCAAGGAGAAATCTGGCGAACAGATATTTTTCAAGCTCAAGCCTCCGGCCCATAGGGGCTACGCCCCGAAGGTGAAGACGCCCCGCTATGATCGGGATTAACCGCAGGAAGAGCCGGATCATAAGGTTAACGCCTCCGATTCATTTTTTTTGGTTATTTGATTTCAG
>JAUWPC010000172.1 GCA_030611815.1 Desulfobacteraceae bacterium | reverse complement strand
CCATCTCTCTGTCCTTGACATGGAGATTCAGATCAATAACCGCCCTGACTTCCCCAAAATCCTTACATAGATTCTTAATCTCTACTTCTGCCATTCTACTGCCTTTCTTGTATTGCGGGTGATAGTTTAATTATTTTGTTTGACAGGATTAACATGAATTATTTTTTCAACGGTTTAGATTTTCGGTCAACCCTGAACCTTTGAAACCCTTAACCCGTGAACGGTTTTTCTATTTCAATGGGCCCAATAATGCCCCGCGCGTCAAAAAGCGCTCGAGCCATATGGCTAAAAACACTAATGGCAGAATCGCAATCAGCGAAGAAGAACTTAGGCTCCACCAGGGTACTTTGGATGAATTCAGGGCTACAATGGAAACCGGGAGAAGCTGCGTGTCAGCAAAAGTCAGGGTAAAGGCAAAGAAAAAATCGTTCCATGCAAATATAAAGCAGAGAAGCCCCGTCACTACTAAGCCGGGTGTACATTCCGGCAATATAATCTTGTAAAACGCCTCAACCGGAGTGCAACCATCTATAAGAGCGGCCTCATCCAGTTCGGTGGAGATATTGTTGAAGAAATCGACCATTATCCACACCACGATCGGCAGTAGCATTGCGATATAGATGAGAATCAAGCCTACGTGGGTATCCAAGAGCCGGAACATCTTCAGTAAAAGGAAATAGGGTATGGCTAACACCACCGGTGTAATGATGCGTTGTGAAATAAAAAAGAATGTAATATCCGTATTGCCAAGGGGACCTGCGCGAAAGGTAAAACGGGATAGCCCGTAAGCGGCAAGGGTGCCAAGCGCAAGGCTGACGAGACTGGACACAAGAGTAACGACAAGGCTGGAGATGAATGGTCCTAAAATATTGACGCCTTCCGTAGCGCTGAAAAGGACCTTCCATCCATCAAGGGATGGCTCAAAATCGACAAAAGGGATATAGGTAGCGCCGGACACGACCGCTGCATCATCCTTAAACGATGTACTCAGGGCCCACAGGAAGGGTCCGGCCACAAATGCCGACCATAATATAAGTACCAGATATTTGATCCCCTTATAAACAAGAATCCTCATCATCACCCTCCTTTGGAAACCAGACCCCTTGTCAGCCCTTTGGCAATCAGCATGAGTGCAAGGATCATCAATAATAGATAAACAATGGACATGGCTGCGGAGTAGCCGATCTGGAATTCACGGAGACTTCGTATAAAGATATAGTATGCCGATGTCTCAGTAGAAGTGCCGGGTCCCCCCGAAGTGAGGACATAGACTGTTTCCATGATCTTAGATGCCTCGATAATGCGAATAATCAATATTCCGATGGTTATGGGGGCCATCATGGGAAACGTAACATGCCAGAAAGTCTGGAAGCGGTTAGCTCCATCCATTGCAGCTGCTTCATACGGTTCGTGGGGTAATGAGAGTAAACCTGCTAACAGCAGGATAAAAATAAACGATGTCCACTGCCAGATATCGACAATGATAACGGCGATCAGTGCACTTGTCGGTTTTGAAAGCCAGGGAACCGTGGGGAGATGCGCCATGGTGAGCAGGTCGTTTATGGGACCCAAAGATTCGTGAAACATGGTCCTCCACACAACGGAAATAATGACAGGGGTTGCCATCATGGGGATGATAAACAAAACCCTAAAAAAACGATTCCTCTCAATATCCTGCCAAAGGAGGAGGGCTAATGCAAAACCGATAATATATTCAATCGATACAACCGATAGGACTACTGTGCCTAATGTGGCCAAAGATTCCCAGAAACGCATATCATTGAAAACCCGGACATAGTTGTCAAACCCGATAAAATCCAGAGTGGGTTGCACTACGTCCCAGCTTGAAAAGCTCAGGCGAAAAGTGTAAACCAGGGGAAAAATGATGATTGCGATTAGGGTGAACAGCGCGGGGAAAAGAAAAAGATATTTATGACGAGATTCGATCATCCAATAGACCTTCCTTTGAGAGATTTATGGTACCCGCTTCGCGTTGTTGACATGAAGCGGGTACCATCCCAACAAGACTTATCTCTTCAGATTGTCCTCTAAGGCTACCACGTTTGCGTATGCTTTGCGCACCCGGTCCTTTCCGAGGCGCTTAGTGATTTGTTTCCATTCCACGGCCACTTCATCCATGGCTTGCTGCGGTGTAAGCTGTTTGGCCAGTGCCTTGGAAACACCTGCGGCTAAAGAGCTCATGTACTGGTTAACGCCAGGAACACGGAGGTCAAAGACACGATTCTGACTTTTGTCCATTCCGGATAGAGTGGCACAATAGGTTTTGGCCACATCCGGGGCCCAGCCAGCCTCTTTGATGTAGAATTTTGGATCAAAATCGGTAGTCCGGTAAGGATTGACGCCGAAGCGACCCACAAGAAGGTCTGAGGCATGATTGGCAGGGTTTGCGAAAAAGGCCAAATAGTCAAAGGCCATGTCCTTGTTCTTGCTTGCCTTGATCACTGCCGAGGTCCAGCCCCAACAGATATAAGGGGCACGATTGGGCGTATCGAATTTGTCCCACTTACCGGTTTTGCGATTCCAGACTTTATGGGCCCCAGGGAGGGGCGCGGCGCCCACGAGGTTCCGGATACGGGACTTGGGCTCCATGGCCTGGACGAACGCATCATCCCAGGAATAGCTGAAAAGGGTCTGTCCTCCGCCAAATGAAAAGATTTCGTCTCCCAAACCGAAGTTATTGCCGCCTGGCGGCATATAGTTCTGCGCCTCTACAAAATCCTTAACGCCTTCAACCCAACCAGGCGTGTTGACCAAGGGCTCCATGGTCTCCAGATCAAAAAAGAAGCCCCCCTTCACGTCGGGGTGTTTGGCATAGGGGGCCACACGGCTGATGATGGCCGAAAACATGAGGTTGTCACGAGCCACAACCTCGGCGGAGCCGTAGTTTTTCTCGCCATCGCCGTCCCAGTCCCAATTGTTGAAGAACCGTCCCATCTCCGCGTATTCCTTCCAGGTCTGGGGCACTCTCAGCTCTTTGCCGGTTTTTTCTTTGTACTTGGCCCTCAATTCAGGGTTGTTGATCACATCTGAACGATATTTCAGGTAGTGGCGGTCGCCGTCCACGGGGAACTGGATCATACGGCCCTCCCAGGTGGCCACGTCTTTATAGTTACGCGTGACCTCCTGCATCTGGGGCATCCCGATATATTCCCCTGGTACCGGCGCAAGATAATTATGGAAGTCGCCAATCCAGAGTGAACCGTAAAACATGACGTCATAGGCAGCCTGTCCTGTTTGAAACGGGATCATGGCCTTCTGGAACAGGTCTCCGAAGGGGACATGAACCACTTTTACCTTTGCGCCGGTCAGCTTTTCAAACTGCTTGGCATGCAGCGCCGTGGGTTCCCCCATCACCGGAATGGCATGGGTGAGGATAGTCAGGGTACGACCCTTATAATCCTTTTTCGAGGTTGCTTCGTAGGATGCGGGGCCAGGGACATCCTCTTTGATCGGATATTTTTCCGACCATTTGTCCGCCCTTGCCACACCACCTGCCGATAATCCTGCAGCCAATGCAATTGTCACCACAATCTTGGTCATCCTGTTCTTTACCATGAGACACCTCCTTTTCTTGGTTGCCGATTAATTTCCCTGAAGGCTTCCGCATCAGGGGATAAGAACCGCACGCCCTGCAATCTTTCCGTTGTGGAGATCACGCAGTGCGTCATTGGCATTGCTTAAAGGATACTCTTGCGTGGTTACTCTAATCAGACCGCGGTCTGCCAAAGCAATTAGTTCGAAAAGCTCCGCATAGGTCCCTACGAAAACCCCCTCAATAGTCTTTTCCGACATGATCATATCGTTCGTAGAAATCTCCAATTTCCCTCCACTCCCTACAATATAATAAAACCCGGCCCTCCGGGTCATGGCTAATCCCTTTTTTACGGTATTCTGATCTGCGACGAAATCAATTACTGCCCTGGCGCCATGGCCCCCTGTTAATGTGAGAACCTCTTCGATATCGTTTTCACCGGCCTTAACGGTGTAATGTGCCCCTGCCTCCTTGGCCAGGTTGAGAGCCATATCGGATATGTCCGTTACGATGATCTCTGCGGCAGTTAGGGCCTGCAGCACCTGAATGCTGATGTGTCCCAAACCACCTGCCCCAATAATCACAATATACTCGCCGGGCAACAGATGGCGTGATGCCCTTTTTGCTGCATTATAGGCGGTCAAACCAGCATCTGCCAATGGTGCGGCATCCATCGGGGCAAGGCTTGCAGGAAGCCGGACGAGGGATCTTTCATTGGCCTTCATGAACTCAGCAAAGCCGCCATTAGAACTCATACCGGGAAATAGAGTGTCCCCCGCCTGTGGGGTTCTCATACGTTTGCAGGCTTCGCAGAGGCCATTGAAAGCCCGGGGATGAATAATTACAGGATCCCCAACCTCAATGCTCTTCACCTTATTCCCTGCTTCTTCGACCCAGCCTGCATTCTCATGTCCAAGTATGTGTGGCAGGTTCAAATTGAAGTACTTATGCCATAGACCTTTTATTATGTCCAGATCGGTTCGACATACGCCGGCCCCCCCTATCCGTACGATGACATCGTTTTCGCCTTCTATGGCCGGCGCAGGCACGTCTTCATAAACAAGCCATTCCAATTCAGAGAGTAATTCGTCATATCTGTGCAGTAATGCGGCTTTCATTGTCAAAACAGCCCTGTATCATATTTAAGGCACAATATCATGTGGAGGGGGTAAAGCTATTGCCAAATCATTATCAATCTTCTTAAGCAACTTACATGCCAAATACGTTTAGGGAAATTAGCTCTATTAATATTCGGTACTTATCTCATTGTCATACTGGTGTGGGGTTATATTGTGTTAATAAATTGAACAGAGAATCAGAGCTAATGTTGAATAATTGAACACTTTGAGATGAATGAGCAGGCGACAGGCACTATTTTCTTGTCAATAACTTGACATATCCCTTGCTGTTGCCATAAGATTTCACCTGCGCAGTTGCTTGAAGATGCTAAGCGCGAAGATGGAAATTCCTTGTCCAACCCCCAGACAGAAAATGAGACCGCGTTATGAAGGATAACCCCCGCATGTTAATAGCCAAGAATGGAGTTCTGCCTTCAGATCTCTTTAGAGAGGAAATCCGGACATCCTGGCAACGTTGTTTTGAACTGGGGCTCGATCCATATGATAAGCCAAAGCTTGACATTGTCAGCGAAAGTGCGCTCGTACAATTGCGGGAGCAGAACGAGCTGGTGAGACGTATGGCCCTAATTGAAATGCGGAATCTCCACCAACAAATTGCGGGTTCGAAATTTATAATCATTTTTGCCAGCAGGGACGGCATAATATTAGATGAGATTTGGGAGGACGTTGCTACTCCTGATACAACTGCATCGAGAACAGCTCCGGGTAATATCTGGAGTGAGGATATCAAGGGAACTAACGCCCTTGGCTTAGTTAGTTCCTCGTGCGAGCCGACAATCGTACATGGGTCCGAGCATTATTTTAAGAAGTATTCGGATCTGACCTGTGCGGCGGCGCCCATTTTCGATCCCTGTGGTGAAATGGCGGGAATCATAGATGCAACATCGGATTGCCGATCGCGTCAGCAGCACACCCTTGCGCTTGTGAAAATGTCGTGTCTTACCATTGAGAACAGTCTGTTTCGTAATCGTTATATGCAAAAGCTCATTATCGAGTTCCACAATCGTCATGAATTTTTGGGAACACTGCACTCAGGGATGCTTGCCTTTGAACAGGATGGTTCTCTTGTCCGACCCAACCGGCAGGCCAACTTTTTGTTGCAAGGCATACCTCTTCACCCAAAAACGCACTTCAACGAGATCTTTTCTACCCCTTTCGATGAGTTTCTCAATAGCCTTCATAAATCCTTACTGGTTAATCTGACAGACACAAAGGGAAGTTCCTTTGCTGTGAAGGCCTTTAATTTTCATCCCTATAGATTCTACAACATACCGGTTAAAGCCCCAAAAAAAACCATCAAACAGCTTGGCATGGTATATGATGATCCTGAAGTCGAATCGACTGTGAAGATGGTGGAACGGGCAGTACAGGTAAATGCACCAATATTGATACGGGGAGAAACAGGTACAGGGAAAGAATTGCTTGCACGTTATGCCCACATGGCAAGCGGCCGAAAGGGTGATTTTATCGCCGTAAATTGCTCGGCCCTTACAGAGACGCTAATCGAATCGGAACTTTTCGGTTACACGGATGGTGCATTTACAGGGGCTGTTCGGGGTGGCTCTGTTGGACTGGTCCAGCAGGCTGACAAAGGGACCCTTTTTCTCGATGAAATTGGAGTTATGCCTGTTCAATTCCAGGTGAAGCTATTGCGCTTCCTCGATAAATGGCAAATCCGCCCTGTGGGTGCTACCGTAGACATCCAGCTAAATATACAACTCGTCTCTGCAAGCAATAGCGATCTGACAGAAGCGATTCAATCGGGAAAATTCAGAGGTGACTTGCTTTATCGGATCAACGCGATAGAGGTCGTTCTTCCTCCATTGCGGGAGCGAACAGATTTCAATCTAATTGTAAAAAATATTATTGAGACTCTCGATAAGCCTCCACAGCTTGAAATGGAAGCCTTGGAATTACTCGAGAGTTATCATTGGCCCGGAAATATCAGAGAGCTAAGAAATTTTCTGACACGCCTCTCTATTTTTACCGGTGTGGAGGAAGAGATCATCTCTGCGAAAGATGTTCAATCGTTGCTCCGAAACCTTCCATCAAAAATTAGCGAAAAAAATAAAAGAGGTAATTTGGCTGAGCAGGAGAGGGACATTGTTTTGTCCGTTTATGCAAGGCACAAAGGAAACATCTCTGCTGTGGCACGAGAACTCGGCATTTCGCGCAATAAGGTCTACAAGAAACTCAAGGAGGCCCGCCCATAGAGATTATAACGTCTTTTTTCTTTTGTTCATAGGTTTGATAGTAATATTTCGAGGATTGCGGGGTCTCGCAAGCTTGCTTACCTGAGAGTGAAGACCGGAGGAAGATAAGAGGAGTGATACAATGAAATTTAATGAAATCAGAAAGATTGCCAAGGGAATGCAGATAAACACATATAGAATGAAGAAGACGGATATTATCAGAGCCATTCAGAAATTAGAAAACAACATTGAATGCTACGGCACAGAACGAATAAAGAATTGCAACGAAGATA